>CAZSBC010000035.1:0-22377 GCA_964605195.1 uncultured Spirochaetales bacterium
ATCTAAAGATTCCCGTTTGAGGGATCACTGTTAGTATGCCGGGAGTTACCATGGATACTATTATTGAGATTCCATTCAAGACAGCTGCGGCATATCCGGAACGGGTTTCCCATCGTTATCGTGACGCTACCGGAAAGCAGTTTGTGGAAAAGCGGTATGGGGAGTTTGCCCACTATATACGGATACTGACAGCAGGATTCTCAGCCCACGGGTTGAAAAAGGGTGACCATGTGGGCTTTTTCGTGAACAACCGCTATGACTGGATTGCCACAGACTTTGCCCTGATGACCACCGGATGTGTCTCCGTTCCCCGTGGTTCGGATACGTCGCCTAAGGAGGTCCGGTTCATATTCAATCACTCGGACTCCTCCTTCCTTGTCTTGGAGAATGACAGTCAGCTTACCGAGCTCTACCGGGTCTTTGCGGATAGTGACTGGAAAGCATGCAGGAAGATCTTTATCATGGATGAACGGAAGCCGGAGAGTGTCCCGGCTCCACTTGCTGATCGAATTGTCTATTACCGGGAGCTTGTTGCCGATGGTGAGAAGGAGCTTGCGAAGCGACCCGGGATCATTGAGGAGCTTGCAGGGCAGGTTGGCAGGGATGACCTGCTGACTATTGTCTATACCTCGGGGACAACCGGGAATCCCAAGGGAGTCATGCTGACTCACGGCAACTTCCTGCAGAATGTGACTGCCAACACACCCAGACTGGAGATAGATCCTGAAAAAGGGGAAACCACTGTTATCATGCTGCCCTCCTGGCATGTCTATGAGCGGGCTTTCGAGTACTGCGCCCTGCTCTCCGGACTCACCTTTGTCTACTCATCGGCAGGCAAGTTTGCTGCCGACCTTGTCAGCCAGAAGCCGGAGATCATCATCTCAGTGCCGCGGGTGTGGGAATCGATCTACCAGAAGATGATATCGGCAATCAGCAAAATGCCTGCCTTCAAGCGCTACCTCATTTTCCTCTTCATCAAGATAAACCAGATGTACCTCAGTTCCCATCAGTATATTCATGGCTGTTATATCCGGCTCAAGAGAAGGTCTGTCTTCAGGAAGGGTGGTATCTGGGTGCTGCATCTTCTGCGGCTGATACTCCTGTTTCCCGGGCACATGATGGCGGGAGTGCTCTTCAAGCCGTTCAGGGAGAAGGTCGGGGGACGCCTCAGGGGCGCCACATCAGCTGCAGGAACCCTGCCCAAGTATCTTGATGCAATATTCAATGCCATTGGCATCACCCTCATCAATGCCTACGGCATGACCGAGTGCGCGCCGGGCATCCTCTCAAGGACATTCAGCCGCAATACCTTCGGGACCACCGGAGTTCCCTTCGACAACACTGAGGTGGAGCTCCGCCGTGAGGATGGTTCGATTACTGATATCGGTGAAAAAGGGGTGCTGTTTGTCAGGGGACCGCAGGTGATGGTCGGGTACTATAAAAACCCGAAGGCAACCAAGGCTGTCCTGGATGATCAGGGCTGGCTGAATACCGGAGACCTTGCGATCCGTTCCGAGAATGGTGAGATTATCATTGCCGGAAGGATCAAGGATACCATAGTGCTGATGGGCGGGGAGAATGTCGAGCCCGAACCGATGGAAGAGCGTATGAAGGAGAGCGGGTACATCGACCATGTTGTCGTGCTCGGGCAGGACCGCAAACAGCTCTCTGCTATTGTTGCGGTCAACGAGGACCGTCTCATGGAGCTGGCCCAGGAGCTGAAACTGGCTCCTATCTCAATCCAGACCGATGGCAAGTTTTCCATTGAGCACGACAGGATCACTGAGATCCTGGTCAAGGAGGTCAACAGCCTGCTGACCAGGGAACAGGGCTTCCGGCCTTTCGAGAAGATATCACAGATTCTTTCCGTTAAGAATGATTTTTCCATCGGCAAGGAGCTGACCCAGACCCTGAAGATCAAGCGGCAGTATATCATTGAGCGTTTCCATGAACTGGTGGATCGCCTACACAATGACGACTCCCAGAAAAAAACCTAGCAAAGCCACCTGTCCCGGCTCTATATAATCTGGTATACTGTCCGGGTATTACCTCTGATGGTTCAGGCGGAGAACTCAACATGAAGAGACAACGCAGGCTATCCATTTCCCGTAGCGCAGTACTGGCTCTGCTGCTGTTGCTGCTGCTCAGCATCGGGACAGTTGGCTACATGCTGCTGGCTGGCGTCTCCCCTGTTGACGCCCTCTATATGACAGTCATCACCATCTCGACGGTCGGGTATCGCGAGGTAGCCGATCTCTCCATAGCCGGCAAGGTTTTCACCATATTCATCATTCTCGGGGGACTGGGAACAGTTTCCTATGCCGTGCTGCAGATGGCCTCCTTCTTCATCGAGGGCGGCATGAAGCAGATATTCAGGAGGCGGGCCATGAAGAACAGGATAGCGGAGCTCCGGGACCATATCATAGTCTGCGGTGCAGGCCAGACAGGCATAAGCGTGGTTGAGAAATTCAGGGTGGCCAGGACGCCGTTTGTGCTCATTGAGCAGGATCCGGAGCGCTGCAGTGAGCTTGATGACGGGGAAACCCTGCTGATCAGCGGGGATGCCACCCACGAAGAGGTGCTTGAGGAAGCAGGCATCATGCATGCCAGGGGACTGATCTGCTGCCTGGAATCGGATGTTGATAATGTCTATACCGTCCTGACGGCACGGGGCTTGAATCCGGATCTCCACATTGTATCACGGGCTGTGGAGAAGGGAGCTGCCGGCAAGCTGAAACGGGCCGGGGCCGACAAGACCATATCCCCGAATGAACTCGGTGGGGCCCGCATGGCCTATATGATGCTCCGTCCCAATGTGGTGACCTTTCTCGATACCATCACCAGATTTGATGATGAGGCCCTGAACCTCGAGGAGGTCGTCATTGAAGCCGGCTCCCAGATTGGTGACCAGCTGATCCGCGATGCGAAGCTGCCTGAGAAGACAGGCCTCATTGTCATAGCCCTGCGCAAGCCGGATGGCGAGCTGCACTTCAATCCCGGCTCGCGGGAACGCCTTGAGGTGGGAGGCAGTGTGCTGGTGCTCGGCAAGACCAGCCAGGTCAATATCCTGCACAGGATAGCAGCCGCAGGCACGCTGGAGCATTGACTGACCTGATGCCGGCCATACAGGTCGGTAATATCGTTCATCTATTTGCTAAATAGTGCTTTATCGGTCAGGATTATTTTTCTATATTCATACCTATGAAATCTCAACTGCAAAAGAATCCAGCGCGATTGCCTGGGATCCAGGCAGAACCTCTTGTGCTTAAGGGTTTCGGGGTAGTACTCATCATTGGAGTCTGGATGCTGATCGGTATCTACCAGCGACGGATAGCCGGGACCCCCTTCCCCTATCCCTGGGAGGCGGTCAGGGCAATTTTCACCACCAGGGGTGCCGCTGCCGGCAGTTTTGCCCATCTGGGAGCCAGCCTGCTGAGGTGGCTGGCGGGATACCTGCTGGCTGTGGGCATAGGAGTTCTGGCTGGCATCTTCATGGCCCTGGTCCCTGCCATCGGGACGCTGCTCTATCCGCTGGTGCATGTCATTCAGCTCATTCCCGGACTGGCATGGGTACCCATAGCTCTGATCCTATTCGGGCTCGGCAACGGGGCCACGATCTTCATGATCGCCGCAACTGCTGTTGCCCCTGTCATCATCAATACCCGCTCCGGTATCCAGCAGATCAACCAGAATATGCTCCGGGCAGCACGCATGATGGAGCTCTCTACGGTACAAACATTCACGAAGATCATCCTCCCCGGGGCGGCCCCTTCGATCGTAAGCGGCCTGCGGGTAGCCTCGGCAAACGGTTTCCGGGTACTGATCTCCGCCGAAATGGTCGTCGGCTCCGGCCTTGGGCTGGGATACAGCCTGCTACAGGCCCGCTGGAACCTTGACTACAGTACAGCCTTCGGTGCGCTCCTGCTGATTGTGCTCACCGGGCTGCTCTTCGAGCAGGTCCTGTTCCATCCGCTGGAGATGCATGTCCTCCGGCGCAGGGGGCTGGTATGATGCTCGAGTACCGTAACATAACCCACACCTATACCGGATATTCCGGTGAAGAGGTACAGGCTCTGCGATCGCTAAATCTCAGTATATCGGAGCAGGAATTCTTGGTTATCCTCGGGCCTTCCGGATGCGGTAAATCGACCCTGCTCAATATGGCGGCAGGCTTTGTCGCCCCGACAGGCGGATCGGTGCTCTTCAGGGGGGAACCGGTGAGGAGTCCAGGTCGGAAACGGGCCATGGTCTTCCAGGATGCGGCGCTGCTGCCGTGGATGTCCGTGGCTGAAAATATCCTGCTTGCCATGAAAGATCAGGATGGATATGGTCGGGATGAGGTGAACCGGGTGCTTGAAGTGGTGGGGCTGCGTGGATTTGACCATGCCATGCCCCATGAGCTGAGTGTGGGTATGCGGCAGAAAACGGCTATAGCACGCAGCCTGGTGATGGGAGCACCTTTGCTGTTGATGGATGAACCGTTTGCCAGCCTGGATGAGCAGACCCGCCTGCGGCTGAACCGTGAGGTCGTCGATATCTGGCTGCGGGAGCAGCGTACGATCCTCTTTGTCACGCACTCCATCCAGGAAGCCCTTGTCCTCGGAACCCGGGTGGTGCTGATGAGTGCAAGGCCGGGATGCATCGTGGAGCAGTGGGAGCTGCCCGGGGAGCACGGCAGCGGTGAGGAGAGGCAGAAGGAACGCCTTGGGGCAGCGCGTTATCGCGGGCTTGCAGCCGAGATCCTTGGCAGGATGGAGCTCTGCTGCCCGCCGGGGAGCGATTGCGCCTGCCGATGCCGCTGATATAAGATGAGTAGAGAGTATGAAGGGAGTGATGAAATGCCAGGATCAGGGATAAGGAATATCGTTGTCGGATGTATAAGCGGAGTGCTGTTGCTGGCAGCTGCCCTGCCGGGACTCTCTGCTGCCGGTGAGAAAGATGCGGCCCTGCGGGTAGCCTACCAGGACAGGGTGGGGGATGCTTCGGCAGTCATTACCGCGGGGATGCTTGAGGATTCAGGGGCCTTTGCCTTCGAGCGCTTCTCATCAGGGTCGATGACCGCCGAGGCGCTGATCACCGGCAATGCCGATATCGCAACGATGGGAGATGCGGTGGCTGTCTCGCTGGCCTCTCGCTACCCTGATATCATCACGGTTATCGGTATCCACGGAGGCGGGGAAGGGCGTCACAAGCTGGTCAGGAACGATTCAACTGTGGAGACAGTCGGGGTGAAGTTCGGGACGAGCACCCATGCCGCCCTGCTGGCCTGGCTTGAGGAGCATCCTGAGAGAGCAGCTGTACGGCTTATTGACCTCTCCCCCTCGCTGCAGCTCTCTGCCCTTGCCGCCGGTGAGATCGATGCCCTGGCCGCCAGTGAGCCGACTCCCTCCGTGGCCCTGCGTACCATAGCAGGTACTACAGCGATTTCCCTGGCGGTTGCCGGGAGGCACTATCCGCTGGCAGCAGCTGTAAGCCGCAGGGCACTGGAGGAGAAGGGCGAGCTGATAGACCAATACATTGCAGCCCTTACCGAAGCGGCAGAGACAGTGAAGGCCAGCGATGGGGAGACACTGCAGCTGCTCTCAGAAGTGACCGGGCTGGACATGCCGCTGCTCCGGGCGAGCCTTGCCGCCCACTTCTTCGGGTGGTACCCCGTGGAGGATTTTATCGATGAGCTGGATACCCTTGCGGCCTTCCTGCTTGCCCTGGGCAGGATCGACCGCATGCCGGTATGGGATTAGCAGCAGAGGCAGGCTATTTGACCACCTCATCGGTGATAACCTGGACAAACCCGCCGATAGACACTCCATCCCCTGTCATGCGGACCATGATCAGGTGACCCCGGTCTGCAGCTGTGGTGATGTACGTGTCTGAGGTTTCCCCGGCTATCAGCTCGATGTCCTCATAGTCTACCGGGTTGACCCGGTACCACTGGTAACTGAGATTTTCCGAGGTGATCGCAACGCCGGTATAGGGTGATGCCGCCTCTGTCACCGTACAGGATGCTTCCAGGCCATACCCGACATTGGGGGAGTGGACGGCTGTGGCGTTGAAATCGAGGAACCAACCTGAGAAGCGGGTGTCGATCTCGCTGAGAAGCGGGACCTCCATGGCATCCGAGAACTGCCCGTCGTACTCCCCGCCGGTTATCAGTAGCCTGAACCAGCTGGGAACAGCCGGTGCAACGGTAAATCCCACGGTAGTCCCCTCGGTATTGGTCACCAGGTCATCCCCGTAATAGTCGAAATTCGTCCAGGTAACCCCGTCGTCAGTAGAGACCTGCACCGTGTAGCTCTCTGCCCCGAAATCGTTCGGCGATGCGAACCAGATATCAACCGCATAGCGGGTAGTGTCGCCGGTACCATAGCTCTCCCGGTCACTCTCCCCGACAAAGAGCAGGTTGCCGGGAACCAGTTCAACGGTTACAGGATCACCCCCTATCCACCCCATGATGAGGTCACAGCCGCTGAACAGTATCATCACCAGGGCAACTGCCAGGAAACCCATAAAAAGCTTCTTCATACTTCTACTCATACTCATACTCCCATTATGCATCATTTCCATCATGATTCAGCAGCTGTGGATGTATCTGCTGCCTACATATGAAGACAGCAGATACACATTTTTGTTACATTTTTGTCAATGTTTATGGGGTATCGGTGCCACAGAGAAAGGTAACAGCTGTTATGGACCTGCAGTCTTCCCTTCTATCTTTTTCCATAACAGGGTACAAATAGGGAGGGGGGGACTACGAGTGCGCTATTTTCTTGGAGTTCTTGCCGGCCTGCTGGCCGGCATCGTCTACAATTCAGCATCCCTGATACAGAAATCGGCGGTTTCGAAGGCAGACCATGGGAAACCTCTGGTACGGCAGCTTATCAGGAGTCCGCTATGGATCCTCAGTGTCCTAGCAACTGGGATCTTTGTCTTCGTCTTCGTGATCTTCGGTCAGATGATGATAGGGCCTACGCTCATTCCGGGCCTGACGGCACTTGGCATGATCATCATACCGATCGGCGCAACGAAATTTATCGGGGAGAAGAACGGAGTCAGGGAGTATCTCGGGATCATCTCCATCATTATCGGGGTCTTCCTCCTTAGCCTCTCAAGGCTATCCATCGATACCGAGAAGGTTGCCTGGCTTGATCCGGCCTTCTTTCATAAGTGTCTCTGGTATTACGGCAGCTTATCACTCCTGTCGCTGCTGCTGATCGGTACCGGATTCATCCTGAAACGGTACTCGCGCTCCCCGGCACTCTTCTTCAGCCTCTCCGGGGGGCTGTTGCTGGGACTGAGCAACATCCTGGCAGCACCGATTGCCCATCAGATTACGCTTCTGGCACAGAGTCAGTTCGATCAGCTGAGCTGGCCCTATCTGGTCATCGGGATTGCATACCTGCTGCTGATAAATGTCGTAGCAGTCTACATCATGCAGAGGGCGTTCAAGCACGGGCAGGTATCGGTACTGATCCCCATCCAGCAGCTGCCTGTCCAGGTCATCCCGATCGTCTCCCATTTCTGGCTCTTCACGGCAACGTTCCCCACGGCGTTATCACGTTTCGCTGTTCCCGCAGCCGTGCTGCTCATCATGGCAGGTGCCGTGGCCCTGGGTAAGAGTGAGGCGGCTGTCCAGTGATCCGGAACTGCAGGAGTACACCGCTGCACCATGAATCGGGATTTCAGATCAGGTTCATACCTGCACTGGGTTGGGGTTGGTAAGGAGAAAGGGGTTGACGATCTCTATGTCGAGCAATCTCTGCCCATGCTGCAGATCCTCTGTATTGATCGTTGTACATCCGGCACTGTGCGCTGCTGAGACTATGAGGGCATCCCAGTAGGAGAGAGTGCAGCGCTTCTGGATCACCAGCGCATTGCTGCATATGGGCCAAGTCAGGTTTTCTAGATGCATCAGTGAGAAGAGTTCAATCTCCCTCCGGGCTGTATCATAGTCCAACGGCCCGTTGATTTTCTGCGTTACGGTAACCCATAACTCTCCTATCACCTGGACGGAAATTGCTGCTGTCTCGTTACGCATGCACTCCAGTATGAGACGTTTGTCTGTGAGCTGTTTTTCAGGGTCAGAGGAATCATTGGCATAGACAAGTATGCTGGTATCTATGAAGTTCCTAGCGCTCATGCAGGTCATCCCTTGACCAGGTAACAGTACCTATCCGGGCAGAACCTTCAGAGAGGAGGTTATCCAGTTAATCTATGAGCAGTGAACGCTCTCTCTCTTTTCTTGTGACCAGGTCAGCAACAAATTCCCGTACAAGCCCGCTGAAACTGGTATCCTGATCTATGGCAATTTTCTTTGTCTCCTTGAGGAGCCTGTCATCTATGGAGATGGTGATGTTGGCCAAAACTCTGTACCCTCCAAAATTTACACCTATATGGGTGTAATACATACATATATTCTACACCCATTACAAACAAGTGCCAAACAGCTGCAGCCAGCCGTCTTCAGATCCTTCAGGCAGGCAATGGTGCCGTACGGGTCTATGTCCCCGCGTCATTCTCCATCAATATGGAGCTGGTACCGTGTCTTGCAGCGTATTTGTCATAGGTATTACCAGAAAGTGATAGGGATCGGATTACCGTTGCCGTCTGTAGCGCTGCAGGCAGTGACCGGTCACCATATGATCATGGCTGCACTGCTACACATTCCACTGAAATACCCTGCTGAAGAGGGATGAGTGCCGGAACCGATTTTCTTCGAAGCTGATTCCCCACGGCATTCCGGGGCTGCTGTACTCTACCAGGCCCAGGCTGCTGCAGAACCGGTCAATTGCCATGAGCCTTACATTTGAGGGTATTAACGAATTCCTGAAATAATCGGGGTTGCTGATATCATGGATTACCTTGAACCCCGGGAAATAATCAGGGAAGGCAGTATGGAAACTCCGGTAGAAATCGATCTCATTCACAAAATTCCGGCCGTTTTCCCGCAGCAGCATGAAAATGAAAACCGCCGCATCCTGGATGAACTCCAGGGCATCAAACCGGAAATCCTCCCGGACAAAGAGCTCAACCCAATCGATCTCATCAATAAGCAGCGTAAGGATCTCCCGGTAGAGCTTTGCCGGCTGACGGTTATCCAGAACATCCATACCGTGCAGGTTGATGGTGCTGGCACTGCCCTGTTCATCGACATATTCCAGGCATAGGAGCACTGCGTGGGCCAGCCGGAGCGGCTGGGAAGTATCTTCCCTGGTCTGCGTTCCCAGGAAGCTGTTTCCGCTGAAAAAGCGGGTATTGAAAGCCTGTACCAGGGCAGTGTTGTAATTTCCCTTGGCAGTGATGCGTATCCTGCCGTTGTTGGATGCATGCTGCTCAAGGAGGTAGTAGACATGCTCAAGGAGGGGGGTACCGATGGCATCACCATCCTTCAGCTCCTGATTGAGGGTTACAATATCCCCGATATCAGCTAGCCTGCCATACAGCAGGCGCTGCATCTGCTCGGGGCTCAACCCCAGGAAATCTGCAATCGGGCGGCTGTTCCGCTGTGAAGAAAAGTTTTTGATAAAGAAGTCCAGCTCAGCCTTCGACCTGAAATCGTGTCCTTCCGTCGCAGCCTGCAGGCTGCTGATGGTCCTGGTGGCGGCATTCGGCCGGTTGAGATACTCCATCAATGTCAGGGGATGTTTATCCTGCCTTTCCAATGCATCATTGGCAGCGTGGAATCCGGTGATTATCTCCCTGATCTCCCCGGGGTCAGTATACCCAGCCATACGGAGAATGGCTGCAAGCACATCTGCATCATCATGCCCCGTGAAATGCTCTCCAGACGGCATGAATTCATCCAAAGGGTGTTCGTCGGGGAAGAACCCGGAACTCATGCAGCAATGCTTATACTTTTTACCGCTGCCGCAGGGACAGGGATCGTTTCTCCCGATCTTCACTTCATTTCTCCATATTCTCCATGTTCTGCATATCTGTGGACCGCATCCAGATAGCGACTTCCCAAGACATGATATACCACAGGTGGCTGTCATTGCAAACAGCTGACAGCGGATTTCCCTGCAGTAGCAGCAAACTTCTGGTATTGCACACTCTTTTTCAGGAATGATTTCACCTTTTCGCATCAAATTACCAAACGGGATATCAGATTCCTAACGGCTGCAGCCGTTTCGGGAGTACATTACCGTATCAACTGCAAGCAAGGAGTAATGTCATGAAGTATACAGATCTGGTTATCAGCAGACCCGAAGACCTCACCTTCGGGAAAGCCCCGTTTCCGGTAACCACCCCGCGTGGGTTGATCATCGGAGGGGGCAAGGTCTATCCCGAACTGAATTTCACGCTGCCGCCGATGGCAGTCCGGAAGGAGAGCTATGAAGAGGTCAGGGAGCACTACCGGCAGATTGTCAGCGGAGCCCTGGAGCGGGCACGGGAACTGCACCAGGATGGGGTGGTCTTCGAGTTCGAGACTCTCTTGGAGATGACCCTCGATCCGCAACTGGGAACCGACCTCGTGAAGATAATGAATGAACTCTGTGAGGAGGCCTACCAGAAGCATGGGCTGAAGAGTGAGATACGGCTGACTCCCAACGACACACGTGATTTTGAGCGGCCCGTCAAGCAGCGTACCAGCAGATACCTGGAGTCGATGCTGCGTCTCTTTGAGGATGGTGCGAGGGCAGGGGGGAACCTGCTGTCGATCGAGAGCACCGGAGGGAAGGAGGTCTCCGATGAGGCCCTGATGAACTGCAATATCAGGGAGGTGATCTTCTCCCTGGCTGTCCTGGGGGTCCGGGATATGAAGTTCCTCTGGAAACAGATCGTTGCCATTGCCGAGGCAACCGGGACCATCCCCGGGGGAGATACAGCCTGCGGGTTCGGCAATACTGCCATGGTGCTGGCCGAGAAGAGGTATATACCTAAAGTGTTTGCCGCCATCGTGAGGATTGTGACGATCGTCCGTACGCTGGTTGCGATCGAGGAGGGCGCACTCGGGCCTGACAAGGACTGCGGGTATGAAGGCCCTTTCCTCAAGGCCATCACCGGGCGGCCTATCTCAATGGAGGGGCGTACCGCTGCCTGTGCCCACCTGAGTCCCCTCGGAAATATAGCAGGGGCCTGCTGCGACCTATGGAGTAACGAATCGGTTACCAATATCAAGCTGCTGGCAGGAATGGCCCCTACGGTATATATGGAGCAGCTGATATACGATACACGGCTCTTCAACCAGTCTGTCAGGCTGGGACACCAGGAAGCTTTCCGCCAGATTATGGTAGCATCGGATGTGCAGTTTGATCCGCAGGCGCTGATCCTTGATCCGGTCAACGTGATTGAAATCTCAAAGGCCATCGTGAGTGGAAGGAACTATGTGGAAGCTGCAGTCCTTGGCAGCCTCAAGGGACTCGAGATCATTGCAAGGCATGTGAAGGAGGGCTCCCTCTTTCTTGAGGAGCGTGAGCTGATCTGGATAGATATGCTGCAGAATGACATCAGCTCTATACCGCTTGATGAAAGTGCGTTGGTGGCAGAAATGCAGCCGACTCTCGATCCTGGCAAGGTCCTGCTGCAGGAGTACGGACTGTAGGGCCAAATCAAGGAAATTTCGGAGGATGAACATGAGTACTTTGGAACAAATAATTGACTTGCTGCGCAAAGGTCGTGCGCCGGAGATCAGGGAGGCAACCCGTGCTGCCCTGGGCAGCGGCCATTCGGCAACGGAGATTCTGGAAGATGGCCTGATGGCAGGGATGGGAATTGTCGGAGACCTCTTCAAGGCGAACAGGATTTTCGTGCCCGAGATGCTGATAGCAGCCCGGGCCATGTCTGCCGCCCTTGAGGAGCTCAAGCCGCATCTGGTTGAGAGTGAGGTGAAAAGCAGGGGGGTGGCAGTGCTGGCAACAGTGAAAGGGGATCTCCATGATATCGGGAAAAACCTCGTCAGGATCATGATGGAGGGCAAAGGGCTGCAGGTCATTGATCTTGGAGTGGACATACCGCCGGAAAAGATGGTACAGGCTGCCATCGACAATGGTGCCGCGATCATTGCCTGCTCAGCCCTGCTGACCACCACGATGACTGAAATGCGGCGGGTGGTCGAGGCTGTCAATGCTGCCGGGATTCATGACAGGGTAAAGGTGATGATTGGAGGAGCCCCGGTGACCGACACCTTCCGGGCTGAAATCGGAGCAGATTATTACTCAGCCGATGCCGCATCGGCTTCCGATATAGCTGTGGAAATATGCAGAGAGCTTGGGTGAGGGGAATATGACCATCATATCCATAGGCGGGTTCCTCGGCTCAGGAAAGACTACCCTGCTGCTGGCTCTGGCCGAAACCTACAGCAGCAGGGGGTTTTCTGTTGCAGTTATTGAGAATGAGATCGGCCAGGTTCCCGTAGACAGCGCCATTCTGGCAAATGTTGGACTGCAGGTAAGGGAGCTCTACGCCGGATGTATCTGCTGCAGCATGCGGGATGATCTGGAGCGCACGGTGATGGAGGTCAGAGAGGAAATCAATCCTGACATCCTGCTGGTGGAACCCTCAGGGGTTGCCGGCCCTGACATTGTCGCTGAAACGCTGCAACACTGTGCCCTGTACGGTGAGAAGGTAAGGAGTGTGATGGTGGTTGATTATCGCAGGGCGGCTGCTGCAGCTGGCATGGATCAACTCTTTGCCAGAGCTCCCTTCCTTGCACGCGCGGTGCAGGTCTGCGATATCCCGGTAATCAACCGGCCGGTTGATGTGAATCCGGATTTGCTGGAACGCCTGTCTGTACGAATCCTGGCCATGCATCCGCGAAATGAAGCTATAGTCCTTAATGCCCTTGGTGATTGCCGAATAGTAGCCTTTGCAGATGCGCTGCTTGATACTCCCCGCGGTCCTGAACAAGCGGTGAATGGGGAGGATGTCACATCATCACCTGATCGTCATACAACAGCGGAACATGCCGCTGTTGTGGTTAGGAGCTGCAATCTGTCTCTGGATAATGCTCAACTGGAGAAGACGGTTGCTGCAACTGAGCATTTGCTCGGGGTAGTCAGCACCCACCTGGCAGGCCTGCCGGGGAATCCCATCGGGCATGTGAAAACAGCGATGTATGCCGATTCGGGGTATATAGGCTTGCATGTAACAGATTTCAAAGCGGTTGCTGTGTCCCGGAACGGTGGTGGATTGCCAGCCGGTAATATCTCATGTGTGCTCAACGCCATTGTCTACGGGGTGGGGCAGGAGACCCTGGAAGGCATCATTGTGGATAGATGGGATGAATTGCTGAATGTTGTCCAAAAAAGCTAAATATTTTACAGGACGTCACCATCTCGCAGGCAGTACTGTAGAGTATGGCAGAGAATTCACGGTGGAAAGGTATTGCTCGGGCAGCGGAGGATTACCATGCATCCACGGAGATTCCCTGCTCATTTGTCGCCCTCGCCGGGGATGGCAGCAGAGCAGTGGGATCCCAGCTGCCGGAATACAGCTGTGAATTCTGCTCGACGGTTGAGAAGCACTGTTCACTTGCAGTATCCTGCCCCGACACGCATCGCTTTGCCGCCTATCAGGCCGAACGCTTCGGCGGCACCTATCACTATTTCTGCAGGTTCTCTCTGCTCCACTGGGCCGCTCCCGTGATCCTTGACGGGATGCTGCAGGGAGCCCTGATCTGCGGACCGGTCTTGATCATGGAACCCGATGAACTCTTTTTTGAGGAGTGCAGGGTGAAAAACAGCTTGAATGCTGCGGGGTTGCAGCATTTCAGGCGGCAGCTTGGGTCCGTGAAGCGTATAGAACCTGCCAGGGCAAACAGCCTCTCCAATCTGCTGTTCATGGTTGCACTGAGCCTTTCGGATAATGATGCCCGTACCTTTTTCTCCGATCGGCACGCCTTTGAGCAGCAGTCAAGAATCGGTGAGTACCTGCAGCATATCAAGACCATGGAAGGGGATAAACGCAGTGACTTCAACTACCCGATAGAGAAGGAAAAACAGCTCCTCAAATATGCCACAGCCGGCAACAAGGGGGAGGCGGAGAAACTGCTGGACGAGATCCTGGGATTCGTGCTCTATTCGACCGGGACGCATATCGATATGGTCAAGTCACGGATTCTGGAGCTGGCTGTACTGCTCTCAAGGGCAGCAGTTGAAGGCGGTGCCGATGTCGAGCAGATATTCGGGTTGAATTACCACTACCTGATCAGGATACGTGAACTTGAAACAATTGAGGAGCTAACGAAGTGGACCCTGCAGATAATGGAACGGTTTATCGATCTGGTATTCAACCTGCGGAATGTCCAGCACACCCATAAGGTGCTGCAGGCCATGCGGTATGTTAAGCACCATTACAGTGAGAGAATATCCCTGCACGGTGTCTCTGAAGCAGTGCAGCTCAGCCCCTCCTACCTCAGCAGGCTGTTCAAGGCTGAAATGGGGGTGCCTTTTACCGAATATCTCAGCGGAATTCGTATTGAGGAGGCGAGGAAGCTGCTGCTCGGGTCCCGGATGTCCTTGGGGGATGTTGCCTATGCCTGCGGGTTTGAGGACCAGAGCTATTTCACCAAAGTCTTTAAGAAGATGGTTGGTATTGCCCCGAGCCGTTACCGTGAACAGGATGGGAGGATGCTTTTCTCAGGTAGGCAGTAAATGCCCTGCCGCCGGCCTGGTGGTCAACAGCATCCTTCTGCCGATGTGCCTGATTCGCAGCCGCAGGTGCATTCACAGGCCTGCTCTGGTTCCGATGATGTCCGGTATTGCCGTATCCGCTCTGCTCTCAGGCGCTCCAGGTCCTCACGGTACACAGTTATCTGCATGCCATCCTGCGGGCTGGTACAGCATGCATAAACCTGCTTGCTGTCAGCTTCGACAACACATACCCTGCAGCAGACACGCCGGTTACCGGATCTGTAGCAGGGTGCCGGGATGCCGACACCGGCCCGGTCGGCCACATCAACAATATTCTTGTCCGTCTGTTCTACAGCGATCTCTTTTCCATCTATTACAACATGCATATCAGTTCTCCTAATGCTTGCAGTTGGCCACTGCAGCAAATTTCCTGCCTGCAGTACAGTATATAGCTATGTTCTTACTGCAGCAATTACCACCGGCAGCATATCGTTAAGATCGTCCTTTGCTCAGGCGGGAGAGTGCTCTGAGTAATCGGCAAGCGAGCCGAAAGAGAGGATTTGTAGAAGTTTCGATTCGTATGTTGACATGAATGATAAACATTGATATATTTAATAAAGGATAGGGGGGTATAGTATATGAAGAACGTACACAGCCACCAGAGAAAGGCTCATCACTCCTATGAGACGAAAAGCAGGATGATAAGCCGCATGAATAGAATTGAGGGACAGATCCGCGGTATCTCGAAGATGATTGAGTCGGATGTCTACTGCGATGACATCCTGCACCAGTTCATGAGCGTGGAGTCTGCCATCAACGGCGTCAAGATGATGCTGCTGGAAGCCCACATGAAGAGCTGCGTGGTGCATCAGATTCAGGACGGTGAGACTGAGGTGATCGATGAGCTGCTGCAGACCATCAAGAAGATGAGTAGGTAGGTTCAAGCTATGGAAATAATCCAGTTAGATATTAAGGGTATGACCTGCGCTTCATGCGTAGCCCATGTTGAAAAGGGCATAAAAAAGCTTGATGGAATCGAGATGGCTTCAGTCAATCTGGCAACGGAGCGGGCAACCGTCAGTTATGATCAGAAATTGGTGGATCCCGCCCGCATCATCGGCAGCATCACTGGTACGGGCTACTCAGCTGAAATCAGCTCTGATATCGATGATAGTGATGATAGCACCGAGAAAAGAGAACGGCTTGCACATGTTAAGCGTATGACCATTGTATCTGCAATGCTGAGCTTTCCGCTGCTCATGGCCATGGTGACCGGACTTCTCGGGCTCAAGCAGTTCAGCTTTCTGCATAATCCGGTCCTGCAGCTGGTACTGGCAACGCCTATCCAGTTTGTCATAGGGGCACGGTTCTACAGGGGAGCATGGAAATCCCTGCGGTCCGGGAATCCCGGAATGGATCTGCTGGTTGCCCTGGGCACCTCTGCCGCCTACCTGTTCAGCATATTTACCGGATTCATCGCTTCTCGGGTGAATGTCGAGGCTTCAGGGCTCTATTTCGAGGCTTCTGCCCTCATCATCACCCTGGTGCTGCTGGGTAAATATTTTGAGCTGAAAGCCAGGGGGAGGACTTCTGAAGCCATCCGGAAGCTGATGGGGCTGCAGCCAAAGAGTGCCAGAGTTGAGCGTTCCGGTGAGATCGCGGAAATTCCGGTAAGTGATATCATCCCCGGGGATATAGTTCTCGTCAGACCGGGAGACAGAATCCCGGTAGACGGTACTGTCCTGGAGGGGGCGACAGCAGTCGATGAGAGCATGGTAACCGGTGAGAGCCTCCCGGTGGAGAAGCAGGTCGGTGACCAGGTTATCAGCGGAACGGTAAACAGTTACGGCTCTGTCCGCATCACGGCAGAACATGTGGGCAAGGATTCCGTGCTTTCCAGGATCATAGCGGTTGTCGAGGAAGCTCAGGGCTCCAAGGCTCCAGTCCAGCAGCTTGCCGACAGAGTGGCCTCTGTCTTTGTACCGGTGGTTCTGGGGATATCGATGGTAACGTTCCTTCTCTGGTGGCTTGCCTTTGGCGATGTACCGCAGGGAATCATTTCAGCTGTTGCTGTACTGGTGATTGCCTGTCCCTGTGCCCTGGGGCTTGCTACCCCCACTGCCATCATGGTGGGAACGGGGAAGGGGGCTCAGAGAGGTATTCTGATCAAGAACGGTGAGATCCTTCAGTCAGCCCAGAAGATTACCGCCATTGTGCTCGATAAAACCGGGACAATTACCCGGGGAAAGCCTGAGGTACAGAAAATCGTTCCGCTTGGAGCTGAATCTGCCGAAGGGCATGCTGACCTGCTGCAGATTACCGCAAGCCTGGAAAACGGTTCGGAACACCCGCTGGCTAGAGCCATTGTCAATGCCGCCGAGGAGCAGGGCCTTGCACTAAAAGGGGTTGAGCAGTTTTCGGCGTTCCCCGGCAGGGGAATTACCGGCAAGGTTGACGGCAGAGCATATCTGGTGGGAACGGAAAAGTATCTCTCTGAGCATGATATAGCAGCTGATGTCTTTGCAGAGGTGAAAACCGGACTGGAGGATGACGGGAATACGGTCGTAATACTTGCAGATTCAGACCTCCGTAAACCGCTGGGGCTTATTGCCATCTCCGACAGTGTCAAAAGCAATTCGGTCGAGGGCGTAGCGCTGCTGAAAAAGTTCGAGTTGGAGGTGTACATGATCACCGGTGATAACCGGAGGACAGCTGAGGCCATCGGCCGGGCTGTCGGTATTGATAACATCCTCTCCGAAGTATTGCCTGAGGGCAAGGCCCGGAAGGTGAGTGAACTACAGGACAGCGGGAAGATAGTCGCCATGGTCGGGGATGGGATCAATGATGCCCCGGCACTGGCAACAGCAGATACAGGTATAGCGATGGGAGAAGGCTCCGATATTGCCATGGAGTCGGCTGACATAACTCTGATGCGGGGAGATTTGCGGGAGATAGCGGCTGCCATAGAGCTGTCACGGAAAACTATGAAAAAGATCAGGCAGAATCTTTTCTGGGCTTTTTTCTACAACATCATCGGTATTCCCTTCGCAGCGATCGGATTGCTGAATCCGATTATTGCCGGAGCCGCGATGGCTTTCAGCTCCGTCTCGGTGGTATCGAACTCATTGAGCCTCAGGAAATTCAAAGTTACTGAGTGGAGTGAAATCAGCCCGGCAAATCGAGTCGGGGACCGCAGTACAGCTACAGGAGGAGAGCGGGTTATGAAGATAGGCGTGCAGGGGATGTCATGCAACCATTGCAAAATGAGTGTGGAAAAGGCTGTAAAGTCAGTTGATTCGGTTCTCAGTGCTGAGGTCTCTCTGGAAAACAGTGAGGTCTTCGTGACCATGAAACCCGGCGAGGAGGGTAGCCTGGAGCCGGTCAGGGCTGCAATCAGAACAGCAGGGTATATCCCTGAATAACTACCTGAGGAGATGAATGTTGTGAATCCCATATTTGCTTTGATCAGAAAAAGATGGCTTGCGTACCTGGAAAGAATGGCCAGGGCAAATCAGAAGAATTATGGGTCCCAGCGGCTGGACTGCTGTGATCTGCAGAAAGGCGAGAAGTTGCATAAGCGCAGAAGTGATTGAGCAGAGCTGTTGGAGGTGTATTCATGTATTCGCATTTGACATCTTGGTGCCCTTTGGGGGATGTTTCGTATGGAGGAGTAATTATGATGTTTTTTGGCGTAATCCTGGTTGGATTGGTTGTGTATCTGTTGGTTCGCGGGAATGGGCAGCTGTTCTCCAGTACCAGGCAGGAGAGGAATGGGGAGCCGCTGGAGATTCTGAAGAAGCGGTTTGCCGAAGGGACAATCTCAGAAGAAGAATTCAACAGAATAAAACAGGAGCTTGATTCCTGAGGAGAGGTCTAAGATTGAGAAGAGTTAGGAAAATTGAAGTGCTGGTATTATTGCTGGCAGTTATGATACAGCTGAGCGTATTTGCGGCTGAGAATCACGGTAGGGATATTGAGATCATCATGGAAGAGATCCTGATAGGTACGCAATCTGAAACGATTTCAGAGATTTCTCCCGAAGAGGTCTCCCCGTCCCTGCTTGAAGAGCTCGGAGATGCGGTGATGGGCTTGTTGCTGGATGACGATTGGCGTCATGAGAGGATGGATGCCATGCTCGGCGGGGAGGGCTCCTATCAGCTGGCGGCGTATCACAGGGATCTGGGAGAGCAGTACCTGCTCTCTGGAGGAGAGCTGTATGATGTGAGCTATTCCGGTGGCTGGATGATGCCGGGAGGCATGATGGGATTTTCACGGTACCGCCCCTACCGGTCGGGATGGAATTCTGCGCCCTTCTACTCCCGCAGTAACTGGTACTGGGGATTACCGATACTGATCGGTATTGTTGTGCTGGGTATCCTTGCGGTAGTGATCCCGCTGCGTCGCAGAAGAGGACAAACGGAGAGCGAAGCGCTCACGATTCTAAAGAACAGATTTGTCAGGGGTGAGATATCACAGCAGGAATATGCAAGGATGAAGAAGATTCTCGGCAGGTAGGCACTCAGGGAAGAAAATATGAAAAAGGCAGTAATTGAGTATATCTTATGGTATCTGCTCTTCTCGTTTCTGGTCTTTGCGACGTGGGAGTGGATCCAGACCCCCTTCTTCGTCGATGTAACCCGTGATATCAACACTATTGTCTGGTACAGGATCCACTGCACCTTCGGCGATATGCTGATTCTCTCATCTGCCATGCTGGCTGTCGGTATCCTGACAAAAAAGGCTGCCTGGTTCCTGCAGCCCGAAAGGAGGCAGTTGGTGCTGGTTACGCTCATCGGGATGGGGTATACGCTCTTCAGCGAGTACCGTAATGTGCACCTTGCCGGGAACTGGGGCTATTCAGAGTATATGCCGACCCTTTTCGGTATTGGCCTGGTTCCCGTAATCCAGTGGGCGGTGCTGCCTGCTGCCATCATCTGCATGACACGAAGGTATGTCGGCAGCAGAACAGCAGGCTGACGGTATATCTGCCAGGTAGGATGCTCTTTTTACAGAGCAACTATCCGGAAAACCCGGAGAGTTGCATCGGATCAGTCTGCAGGGCATCTAATCCTTGAGAACTATGTACATCCTTATTGGCAACTGGTACAATTCCACAGAATATGTATGAGAATCGGGGATTACTATGTACAAAAGTGTGCTTGGTGCGGTGTTGGTCTGCTTACTGGTGCTTGCCGGCTGTGCGACAGAGCAGTTCAGGCGAGTCGAGGCAGACTGGGAACTGGTCACGGATCCTGATATGCCGGTGCAGATTGCCGGGGTATCAGGGGGAGCCGTGCCTGATGAAGCTCCCGTAATGGACAGCCTGGAAATATTGTTCAGCATTGAGTCGGAAGAAAGCAGCTCGGAATATGATATTGTCATCATCCTTTTCGGCAAGGACGGGGAAGTGCTGAAAACCTATGGCTTCTGGAAGGCTGTCGAACTCGCAGACGACTCGGTGAAGGGTGTGACAGCATGCAGCTGTATCGATATCGGCATAGAGCGCAAACTCCTGGATCGGTATGGGAGTGCTGCCCTCTTCGTGTACAGGCACTCGAACTCGGACGGTGTAACCACCTACTGCGACCAGGCGGTACTGGCCGGGTATTTCAAGGAAAACTACCCGTACGCTGATTTTGATGCGTTCTGGAAGTTGCTGGCAGGGATGCATTACACTGCCATCTGAGCAGTTTTCAGCATATACACCAGCATTGAACTTGCATGCATATAGGCTGTTGGTGCTTATGATTTCCTCAAAGCCAGATTTCTTTTTATAACGAGCATCTGACTCCTGCTGTAACTGCCGGTCCTCCTGGGAGCTGTCTGGCACTCCCGGATATTGCCAGCTCCGGGTATTTCCCATATGATGAGAGCAGAGGTGAAGGTTAAGATGAGAGATATATCCACAAACGCGAAGATTGTTGCCACCATAGGCCCATCCTCAAGAAATTATGAGACAATCCGGGATATCATCCAGGCAGGCGCACGGGTCATACGGCTCAATTTCAGCCATGGCACTCCCGAGGAGCACCAGAAGACGGTTGACTGGGCCCGGAAGGCCTCCGTGGAGCTCGATATCCCCATTGCAATTTTCCAGGACCTGCAGGGCCCGAAGATCAGGGTGGGGAGCCTTGAAGCTGAGAGTATCGAGGTGAAGCGGGGTGAGGAGCTTCAGATTACTACCAGGCCCTGCATGGGGACCCGGGAACGCATCAGCATCGACTATCCCCATCTGCATGAGGAGGTGAAACCGGGTGACAGAGTCCTCATTGATGACGGCCTTATCACCCTGGAGGTCTCCGGGGTTACGGGAAGCAGTATAAACACTGAGGTCCTGGACGGGGGAGTCATCAAGGCAAGAAAGGGGGTGAACCTTCCCGATGTTGCCCTCAGGCACCTCTGCTCCTACACGGCCAAGGATGCAGAGGATCTCTCATTCGCCTTTGCCAACGAGCTGGATTTCGTTGCCCTCTCCTTTGTCAGGAATGCCTCTGATGTCATGGCCCTGAAAAAGTTCATGTACAAGAATTTTGCCAGGGAGATCCCGATTATTTCCAAGATCGAGAAGCCCGAGGCAGTCAGGGATATCGATGCCATTATCAGGGAGACCAGTGTCATCATGATAGCCCGGGGGGACCTGGGGGTGGAGACCTCCCCGGAAGAGGTCCCCGTGATCCAGAAGACGATCATCCGGAAGTGCAACCTTGCAGGCCTTCCCGTCATCACCGCCACCCAGATGCTGGAGTCAATGATCCAGAATCCCCGCCCGACACGGGCCGAGGCCGGGGATGTTGCCAATGCCATCCTGGATGGCACCAGCGCCGTCATGCTCTCGGGGGAGACGGCAGCAGGCGCCTATCCGCTCAGGGCTGTCCAGATCATGAAGCGGATTATCATGCATACCGAAGCGAGTGTTGAGTACCAACGGCTGGTTCTCGATCAGCGCCTGAACCGCGAAGATATCGAGCTGAAACGCAAGATGAGCACCACCGAAGCTGTCGGGGTAGCCACCCGTGAACTAGCTATGGAGATCAAGGCAGCCTACATTGCCTGCTTCACCCATTCCGGTGGTTCGGCCCGACTGATATCAAAATTCAGGCCGGGTGTTCCCATCATCGCCTTCAGTCCCGTGAAGCAGACAACACAGCAGTTGGCCCTCTCCTGGGGCATAACGCCAATCCTCATCCCGGAGCTGCTGACTCTGGAGGAACTGCTGGAAATGGCACCCAACTACCTGCTCTCACTGGGCTATGCCAACAAGGGCGATACCATAGTCGTAACGGCAGGGGTACCGGTTGGAAGCCCAGGCAAGACCAACATGATCAAGGTTGTGGAGCTGTGAGAATTGATTGACCACAGCTGAATATGTCGGCATAGTCTCCTCTTTGTATGTGTGCGGTAACAAGATAAGGATATCAATGTATGATTAGCTCTATCCTTGCGCACACTGCAGATAGCCCTGCATGCTGCAATGCAGCGATGGTATGAGCCCCGTTATTTGTCCCTGCCCAGGTTTTTGGGCAGGTGAACTCAGGTCCCATTCAGCGATTATGCGCTGCGGCTTCACCTTGGCCTTCGGCAAATTGGCCCTTTGAAAATATTCTGAAAAATTCTGAGATAATTTCCCAGAATATTTTCAATCCCGCAAGGGGCTGGGCCAACTTCGCATATTCGCGAAACGCTATCGGAAATTCAAAATGACTTGATTTATACCGTTTTTATAATTATAATATAATTATGTTTTCTTTTGATTGGGATCGAGCAAAAAGTGATAGCAATCTTCAAAAACATGGCATTTCATTTGAAG
>CAZSBC010000036.1:0-22335 GCA_964605195.1 uncultured Spirochaetales bacterium
TCCTCCGCCCCCGGCAGCTATAACAAGGGTACCGGCATCTATGAGAGCCCTGATCCTCTTCTCCTCAATGATACGTATCGGTTTCGGTGAGGGAACGACCCTTCGATATCCCCGCCCGGCATCTTCGGCAATATCCCATCCGTCGGTTTCACGATGATACTCAGCATCCTCTTTTGTCATGAAGGAGCCGATAGGTTTTGTCGGATTGGTGAATGAGGGATCCGCAGGATCAACCTCCACCAGAGTTACGACGGTTGCTGTTTCAAGCTCAATGCCGATCCTGACGGCTTCATTGCGTAATGCCATCTGCAGATTGTACCCAATCGCCCCCTGCGTATCAGCCACGCAGGAATCAAGCGGAACGGTGTGCAGGATCTTCCTGGAAAACTCTGAGCGCCGCAGGATAAAGCCGACCTGCGGCCCGTTGCCGTGGGCCAGCAGTACGCGATACCCTTCGGCAACGAGCCTTACGATACTGGCAGCACTCTTTCGGGCAGCCGCATACTGTGCTGCAATGGAGATATGGGTTGGATCCTCAATAAGAGAGTTCCCACCCACTGCGATTACTATTGTCTGCATGGTATTCACCTCTTCTCTCTATCATATACCCATTACGCAACATTCTGCAACATAAAAGTTACTATCATCGAATCATACTGGTGAGGAAAATGGGGTTTGACACAGCAACAGGTAATCATGTACTGTTAGGCAATTTCCAATCCAGAGGCAGGTATACATGAAAGAGAGAACGATTAAGAGTGACATTCTGCTGGCTCTTTTTGTCGGCTGCATGGTCATGGTGAACACGTTCGGTGCCAAGATCACCACCATTGCAGGAGTCCGGGTATCTGTAGGCATCTTCTTCATGCCGGTGCTGTTTCTCATAACCGATGTAATCGGTGAGGTACATGGCAAGGAGCGGGCAAAGTCATATGTCCGGATATCAGCCGGAATCCTTGTATTCATGTTTCTCATGCTCTATCTAAGCATCAAACTGCCTCCCAACCCCTCATGGGGGCTGCAGGAGCAGTACGCCAATATCTTCAGCAGCAGCCTGAGAATGATAATAGCCAGTGTCATCTCGTTCATCATCAGCCAGAGTTTTGATGTGAGCGCCTTTGATTTCTGGAAAAAACGGACCAAAGGAAAACACCTCTGGCTGCGCAACAATCTGTCAACCATGTTCAGCCAGTTCATCGATACGACAATCTTCATGTTCATTGCATTCTATCAGCTGACTCCGAAGTTCACCATACCCTTCATATTCTCCCTGATTCTGCCCTACTGGCTCTTCAAGGTGGTTTTTGCCCTGCTTGATACGCCACTCTGTTATCTGGGCGTTCGGTGGTTGAAGGGTGATTCTCCCATCTTCCCCTCCCGGAAGAAGGCACTGAAGACGGAGCAGGTGTAGCTCATCAGCATGAACGGATAACCTCTACACCATTCGAATGAGTCCGGGATCCGTGGCTGGGCAAAGTGGGCGTGGTATCGGTGAGGGTGTTGGTACCGGGAAACGTTTTCCGCCCCTCCCTGATCACCTCCTGCCAGTACCCTGACTTCAGGGCGACCACTCCAGGTTTGATGGCATCGGTGAGGTGTACCCTGCACTGGATCTCTCCGCTCCTGCTGCGTACGAGCACCTGCTGATTATCATCCACTATTCCCCGGGCCGCGGCATCACCTGGATGCATCAACAGCCTGTCATCGATCAACGCTGAGAGGGATGCAATTTCACTGTTCTGGGAATGTATGCGATATCGTTCATGCGGTGTTATGAGATAGAGCGGAAAGTTCTCATCCACCACCTCATGGAAGAGCCGGGGCATCTCGCTGCAGCCGGCAGCAGCCAGCTTGTCCGAGGAAAACTCCATTCTGCCTGAAGGTGTAGAGAGCGGATTGCGCTCTGGGTCAGCAATATAATCTGAGAAGGCTACATGCATCCTGGCTGAGGACTCCCAGATACCCACTTCTGTGAACAGCCGGTGATCATCCACTTCACTCATCGTTAGCAATTCAGCGACCCACTCGTCGGCACTTTTCCCCCCGTCAGTGAAGGCGTCATGAAACCCCAGCTCTTCTGATAGCAGGGAGAATATGTCATAATCACTCTTCACTCCCGGAGGAGGCTCGATAGCCTGCCGGGAGAATAACAGGAGTCCCGATGAGCTGAAGCAGATATCTGAGCGCTCGGGAAACATCGCGGCTGGCAGCACGAAATCGGACCAGAGTGCTGTCGGTGTCATGAAGAACTCATGCGTAACTATCGTCTCAACCTGACTGAAGGCTTCAAGCACCAGGCTGCTGTTGCCCGACTGCACGGCATAATTTCCCCCGACATTGTACAGCATGGTCACTCCGGAGCTGCCGGATGATACGGCATCAGCCCACTCATAGACAGGAATCTCCCGACCTGCAGGGTTGGGAGGAACCGGTATAGCGGGACAACGGGGAGTCGGGATATTGCTCCATTTCCCGGCACCGCTGCTGCCACCAGCAATACCGCAATTCCCTGCTGCCAGCTGCAGCAGGGCGAGCATGCGGTTGGTATCCTCTCCCCCGAGTGTCCGCTGAATGGAAAGCCCCGGGAGAACAGCTGCCGGTGAGGCGTTGCAGAACCGTTCCGTGAAAGCTGTTATCCGTTCTGCCGGCAGACCGCAGATCTCTGCCGCCCAGGAAATATCACGGACTAATCCGTCACTCCTGCCGGTGATAAGCCTCAGGATCGGTTCATACCCTACAGCGTAGTCAGCTAGACGGGCTGCAGCGGCTGGTCTTCTCTCTAGCAGGTTGTGTATCATTGCGGCTGCAAGAGCCGAGTCGGTACCCGGATTGATCGGGAGCCATTCTGCCCCGCAGAGATCAACAGTGGCGGTCCTGCGGGGATCTATGACCACCATCGGGACGCCTTGACGCTTCAAGGTGCGAAGAACCTCTTCTGTCTCAGTGCCGAACCGGGTATCAGCGGGGTTGAACCCCCAGAGAATGACCAGTTCCGAGCTGAACAGTGTCCTGATATCAATCCCGACCTCCTGGGTACCGAAGAGCAGCGGATTCATGAAGGAGACCGCCTGGCTGCTGTAATTTCCCGAGGTTTCCGTATATCCTCCATACAGGGCAAGGAATCGCCCGGTGAGTTTGGCTGTGTTGTGGACTGCTCCCCGGCAGGAGCCCGAACCGCCTAGCTGCATGACAGCTCCATCCAGGGGATTGCCGCTAGCAGTGATGCGTTCGGCTATCATGGGGATGATCTCTTCCCAGGAAGCTTCCCGGAACTCACCGCTTCCACGCTTCCCGGTGCGAACCAGGGGGGATACCAACCGCCGGGGATGATAGAGCATCTCCGGTATGGCATAGCCCTTACGGCAGCCCTGCATATAGCGTCCCTTGTACAGACTGTTGCGGACCCTGACAACTCTTCCATTCTCGACGACTGCGGTAAGCGGACAGCCTGCTCCGCAGTCCTTGTTGCATGATATCGGTATTAATTGCTGCATAGCGTATTATACCCGGATTACTGTACTTATTCACCATTATTTGATAAGGTACAGATACAATAACAGCAGATTACACTATCTGGAGGATTCAGCATGTCACTGTACCGGATCCACTTCACCTGGAAAGAGAAAGAGGTAACTCTCAGCGCCGAACAGCTGGATATGACCCACCCATATTTTGTCTCTATCAAGGATATTATCCTTCCCCCTGCCAGTTCACTGATCATTGATCCCAATCGGGAAAGCTTTGAGAAGACCTTCGGCAGGGCAAATCACCTGATGATACCGTTCCAGTCAGTTTCCCTCATTGAGGAGCTGAGTAAGGATGACATGAAACGTGATCCTTCAATTGCCTCATTTTCCATTGTGGACAAAGCCCGTCGGGAAGAACACCGCTGATGGCCCCGGGCCGAGACACACATGCACCCTGAGATAGCACTGTTCGGCAACAGCCTGGCTGCAGGGAGCCTGGGAATACCATTTACCGCCTTTCTCAAAACTGCCCTGCGCACCTCTGGCATCAATGGTGATACCATGCGTGGAGTCACAGCAAGGGCACTCTCTTTTCTCCAGCGGGAACAGAGATACCATCGTTCTCCAGCGGCATTGCTGATCGAGTGCGGCAGTAACGATCTGTTGCTGCCCTATATGGCCGCTGCCGACCACAGCTGGGAAACTGCGGTGAATCGTCTGGTGAAGAGCGGTAGAGAGCCTGTTCCCGGAATACCTGAACTGATTACCGAATATCGTGACCGTCTGGAAGCGATCCTTGCTGCTGCCGTGCAGACGGGATTGGAACCACCCCAAATTGCAATCATGACCGTACCGCTGCTTGGTGAGGATCTGGAATCTTCGCTTAACCGTAAAAAAAGGTTACTGAACAGAAATCTGCGGAGAGTAAGCCATCAGCTTGGTGTCAGCTGCCTCGACCCTGAATTCCGGTTTGAGCAGTTTCTCCTGGAGAACGGCAATTCAACCGAAACTGAACATTTTTTCCCAGATCAGGCCGCCCCGGATCTCTTTGAGCGTGATGCCGCCTTCATTGACGGAAGCCTGGAACGTGCCCTGCAACTGAGCCGGGGACGACGGCTTCTGGTCACTACTGACGGTCTCCACTTCAACGGGGAGGGGGCAAGACTGCTGGCTGAAGAGGTAACGGGATTTCTTACCTACGTCAAACAGATAAAATCTGGTATAATCTCTCGTTGACTCTTTCCGTAAGCAGGTAGAATAGTTACATTAGTAGTGTTCAACATGCAGGTTTGACTGCTGAATACCAATGCGTACGACACTACTTACAGGACATGGAGGTTGCATACATGGCTGAACATGGAATTCTCCCTATTGACCAGTTGCTGCCCAGCAGACTGCTGGTGATACCGCTGACTGGCAATCCGATATTTCCCGGAATATTCACTCCCCTGCTCATCGAATCCAAAGATGACATTGCAGTGATAGAAAAATCGATGGAATCTGACAATATGATCGGACTGCTGCTGACAAAGGATGAATCCGAGAACGAATATGATCCCCAGAATCTCTATACAGTCGGGACTGCGGCAAAGATTGTCAAGAAAATAAACCTTCCCGACGGCGGAATCAACATATTCATATCAACACTTAAGCGTTTCCACGTAAAAAAGTACATTGCAGACCAGAAACCGCTGACGATCGCAGTTGAGTATCTTGAGAGCAAAAATGAGGATACCATTGAGGTTCGGGCCCTTACCCGTTCGTTGCTCATGGAGATGAAGCAGCTCTCAAAGGACAATCCCCTCTTCACCGAGGAGATGCGGCTGAACATGGTCAATATAGACCAGCCGGGAAAGATTGCCGACTTCATCTCCTCCATCATGAACCTGGATCGAGATGACCAGCAGGATATCCTGGAAACTCTCGATATCAGGAACCGGATGGAGAAGGTCCTGGTTTTCATCAAAAAAGAGCAGGAGCTGATGAAGATCCAGAAGAAGATTCAGGATCGGATCAACAAGAAGATTGAGAAGAACCAGCGGGAATACTTCCTGAAAGAGGAGCTTCGGGCAATCCAGCAGGAGCTTGGCATGACCAGTGACCCGAAGACGGGTGAATACAACCGCTTTGTGGAGCTCTTCGAGTCGCTGCCGCTCAACGAGGAGACCAGAGAACAGGTGACCAGGGAGCTGGAAAAGTTCCAGTTCCTCGATCCGAACTCTGCCGAGTATACAGTCACGAGAAATTACCTTGACACCATAGCAAATTTGCCCTGGGAAGATCCTGAACCTGAGAATTTCGACCTCGGCAAGGCCCGCAAGGTGCTGGACCGCGACCACTACGGTCTTGATGATGTCAAGAGCAGAATTCTTGAGTATCTTGCCGTCCGAAAACTGAAGAAAGATACCAAGGGATCGATCATTTGCCTTGTCGGACCTCCCGGCGTTGGAAAGACCTCTGTCGGTATATCAATAGCCAGTGCCCTGAAGAAGGAGTTCTTCCGCTTTTCCGTAGGCGGTATGCGTGATGAAGCCGAAATCAAGGGGCACCGCAGGACCTATGTAGGGGCCATGCCCGGCAAGATCATTCAGGGTCTCAAGATTGTGAAGACCAAGAACCCCGTATTCATGATCGATGAAATCGACAAGATGGGATCTTCCTTTCAGGGCGATCCCTCGTCAGCCCTGCTCGAAGCGCTGGATCCAGAACAGAATATTGCCTTTCGGGACCACTATCTTGACATACCCTTTGATATCTCCCAGGTTCTCTTCATTGTGACCGCGAACACCCTTGATACCATTCCCCGTCCTCTCCTTGACAGGATGGAGGTGATCAGGCTGTCAGGATATATCGCGCAGGAGAAGATATCGATTGCCAGGAAGTATCTCATACCGAAAAGCCTCGATAAAAACGGTATCGACAGCAAGGGTATCAAGTATACCCGCAAGTCCCTGATGAAGATTGCTGACGAGTATGCCCGTGAGGCGGGAATGCGAAATTATGAGAAAGCGCTGAACAAGATCCACCGCAAGATTGCCCTTGAGATGATGACTGCAGAGAAAGAGTTGCCCATCTCAATCACTCCGGAGCTCCTTGAAGAGTATCTCGGAAAACCGATTTTCCGTGAAGATGAAATCAAGCGGGCCGGTAAACCGGGAATGGCTGTGGGTCTGGCCTGGACCAACTTCGGCGGGGACACCCTGATCATCGAATCAATCAATATGCCGGGCCGGGGCGAGCTGAAGCTTACCGGTCAGATGGGTGATGTCATGAAGGAGTCAGCAAATATCGCCTTCTCACATCTGCGCCACATTGCAGACCGCTACAACATCAATGCAAACTTCTTCAAGAGCAACTCCATTCATCTCCATATTCCGGAGGGGGCGACCCCCAAGGACGGCCCTTCGGCCGGGATCACCATGGCCTGCTCTCTCTTCTCTCTGGCAACCGGAAGGAGAATCCTCGCGGGGCTTGCCATGACCGGAGAACTCTCGCTAACCGGTAAGGTAATGCCCATAGGGGGGCTGAAGGAGAAGGTTATAGCCGCCCGGCGAAACAAGATCAAGACGATAATCATTCCGAAGCACAACATCAGGGATCTGGATGAAATCCCTGATCATATCAAGAAGGGTATCACCTTCCATCAGGTGGAGACCCTTGAAGAGGTACTCACCATAGCCTTCCCGCAGAATAGGTGAGGTTTACCGTTGGAACTGCTAGCCCCCGCCGGAAATCTGGAGAAACTCTACTACGCCTATGCCTATGGTGCCGATGCAGCCTACATCGGCATCAGGAACTTCTCCCTCAGGGCCCGGGCAGATAATTTTCACAGCGACGAATGGCAGCGGATCCATGAGATCAAGGGGAGCCGCCGACTCTATGGAGCCCTGAATATCTTCTTTCACAATGCCGACCTGCGACGCCTTGAGGAACAGATCGAGTATCTCGGGCACTATCCCTTCGATGCCTTCATTATCAGCGACATAGGCCTACTTCCGCTGCTGAGGCGCCACTTCCCCGATATCGAGCTGCATCTCAGCACCCAGGCCAACTGCACCAACAGCGAAGCTGCAGGGCTCTACTATGATATGGGTTTCAGCAGAATCATTCCCGGACGAGAGATGGGTCTCAAGGAGATCCGTGAGACCAAGCAGCGCTATCCCGATCTGGAGATAGAGGTGTTCGTTCATGGAGCCATGTGCATGGCATACTCCGGCCGCTGTTTTCTCAGCAGCTTCCTTGCCGATCGCAGCGCCAATAAGGGAGACTGCGCCCACACCTGCCGCTGGAAGTACCGTATAGCCGAACCCCCTGCAGAGGTGCTGCTTGAGGAAGAGGAGCGAAAAGGTGAACTTTTCCCCCTCATAGAGGGGGAGAACTTCACTACCCTGCTATCCTCAAAGGACCTCTGCATGATTGACCACCTGCAGGCCTTCAGGGATGCCGGGGTTGATTCCCTCAAGATAGAGGGACGCATGAAGTCAATCTACTACACTGCTGTGATAACAAGGGCTTACCGCAAGGCCCTTGATGCCCTGGAACAGGGAGCAGACCAGGAGAGCTGGGGGCCCTTCAGGGAAGAGCTCTTTTCGGTGAGCCACCGGGAATTTTCAACCGGCTTCTTCTTCGGGAGTGAGGAGATTGCTATTCCCACCAAGACAAGTTATCTCCGCACCCACCTCTTCCTCGGGTCAATCGGAAAGAGGCACTCCGAAGGGCTCTATGAACTGCTGATACGAAATCAGATAACCTCCGGAACCGCCATCGATTTCATCGGTCCGGATCTCCTTTCAGCCGAGGACAGCGCTTTCACCCTATTCGATGAGACACTGCAGCCGGTCACCAAGGCAGATCACGGAAAACGCTATTATATACGACCATCTATTCCTGTCAATCAGGGGTATATCCTGCGACGCAGACTGCAGAAGTGATCATCAGGATCCTGCCGCCTGCTCACTCAGAATCCCCTCCTCAAGCTCCTCCTTGAACTGCCGCATATAGAGTCCGGCATAGTGGCCCTGCCGCCCCATCAGCTCATCGTGAGTACCTGCCTCTATGACCCTTCCCTGCTCAAGGACGAGAATCCTGTCCGCATTCCGAATGGTTGAGAGACGATGCGCCACGATGAAGCTTGTACGGTTCTCCAGCACCTTCTCGATGGCTTGCTGGATCAGCTGCTCCGTTTCCGCATCCACCGACGATGTGGCCTCATCAAGCACGAAAATTGCCGGCCTGGCCAGCAGTGCCCGGGCAAAGGAGAGCAGCTGCTTCTCGCCGGTGGAGAGCATGGCACCGCCCTCCCCGACCTGCGTATCATACCTGTCAGGGAATTTTGTGATGAAGCGGTCTGCATTGACCAGCCTGGCGGCCTCCTCGACCTCCTCATCGGTGGCATCAAGCCTGCCGTAGCGGATATTGTCCCTGATGGATCCGCTGAACAGATGCGGGGACTGCAGTACATACCCAAGTTGAGACTGCAGGCACTCCATAGTGTATTCCCGATAATCGGTCCCGTCAATTCTCATAACACCTGAAACGGGTTGATAGAACCGGCATACAAGATTCACAATGGTACTCTTTCCCGATCCTGTCTCTCCGACAAGGGCCACCGTCTCTCCGGCCGCTACCCTGAGAGTGAAGTTCTTCAGCACCGATTCATTCTCGTTGTAATGGAAGGATACGTCATCAAACTCTATATCCCCTCTGATTTTTTGATTGATTTCTCCGGAATCCTTGATATCGGGCTCAGTATCGATCAGTGAGAGAATGCGCTCGGCAGAGGCCTGAGCATACTGGAACTGGGCTATGACACGGGAGACCTCGATTACCGGGTCAAAGAACCGGGTTGTGCAGATGATGAAGAATACCAGATTACCATACGTGACATTCCCGAACACCAGTTCGGCACCACCCCGCCAGAGGGCAAGTGCAGTTCCGATGCTGCCCATGATCAGTACAAAGGGCAGAAAGAGCGCTGATGCCTTTGCCGCCCGTACCGAGCTGGTACGCATATCCTCGGTCAGATGGCGGAACTCGCTGATGTTCTCAAACTCCCGAACAAGGGTCTTCGTTGTCCGGGCACCTCGAACACCTTCATTGAACCCGCCCGACACCTTGGAGTTGGTACTGCGGACAATCCTGAACCGTTTCAGGATCTCCTTCTGGAAGTAGTAGCTGATGATTACCATAACCGGTATGATGGAGAATGCTATCAGTGCAATTTTCCAGTTGACAGCAAACATCAGGACCCCCATTACCACCATGAGCGTTGAACCCCAGGAGATATCGACGATACCCCAGGCTACAATTTCGCTGAGCTTCCTGATATCGGAGGTCATCCGGGCCATCAGCCACCCTACCGGAGTGCGGTCAAAGTAGCTGAAAGTGAGTTTCTGGATACGGTTGAAGGCCTGTTTCCCGATTTCATACCTGATTCTGGACTCGACGACACCGGCAATCTCGATGAACTTCCAGATGAAGATCGCCTGAAAGGTAAAGAGGGTGATGAGAATGGCTCCATATGCCGGCAGCCGTTCCACCCTGTCAATGATGATGATGTTATCGATAATCCAGCCTGTCAGCAGTGGACTGACTGCATCCGTAGCTGCCAGAGCCACCATAAGGACAATCAGCATATACATCTTTGTCCTGAATCCACGGGTATAGGAGAGAATCTTCTTCCACATGTTCCACTCAATCTTCTTCTGAGTGAAATCCTGTTCCTCCTGCAGAATATATTCATCACTCATTTGCTGCTATCTCCTCTTGTTCTGCTCCTTTGAGCTCCATCTCCGACAGGGTCTGCAGTTCCCAGATGCGCTTATACAGCCCCTCCTGCACAATCAGCTGTTCATGCGTTCCGACAGCCTGTACCCGTCCCCGTTCGAGGACGATGATCTTGTCCGCCTCGGAAAGACTGGTGATGCGGTGTGATATGATGAAAGTGGTCGCAGTATGCTCCCTTCTGCGCAATGAACGTCTGATAGCCTCATCGGTTATCGTATCGACGGCGCTGAGCGAATCGTCAAAGATGATGATCGGCGGATTCTTGATAAGAATCCTGGCGATGGCAATCCGCTGTTTCTGTCCGCCAGAGAGGGTCACCCCACCCTCTCCGACTTCGGTATCATACTGCTTGTCAAACTTCATGATCACCGAGTGCACAGCAGCGGCTGCGGCAGTCTGGGTAATCTCCTTCTCCTCTACCCGCTTAACCCCTAGGGCAATGTTCTCACGTACCGATTTCTTGAACAGGAAGGGCTCCTGCAGCACAATACCGACATGTTCCCTCAGATACTTCTTCTCAATTTCCGTTATCGGCACTCCGTCTATCAGGATTTGCCCTGAATCGCATTCATAGAGTCGGGCTAGCAGATGCATGAGAGTCGATTTCCCCGAGCCGGTCGGCCCAAGGATGGCCACAGTCTCCCCCGGTTCCACGGAAAAGGAGACATGCTTGAGTACCGGTTCCTTGTCATAGGCAAAGGATACATCTCTGAATTCTATTTTACCAGTTATTGGCGGTGTGCTGCTGCCATTCACGTCGTACTCATTCTTTCCATCAAGGATAGCCCCTATCCGCTTTTTTGCAACGATCATCTTACCCATATCCGTAAGGATCCTTCCGAGAAGACGTATCGGCCAGAGCAGGCGTTCGACATAGGCTATCCCAGCCATATATGTGCCCAGAGTCAGTATTCCGGCAGCCGTCCAATACCCTCCCAGAAGCATTACCATTGATAGCTGCATAAGACAGGTCCAGTCTGAAACCGACCAGTAGGTTGCCAGCAGGCGCAGCAATTCATACACTCTATCGCGGAATATGCTGTTTTTTATGTCAAACTTCTCAATTTCATACTCCTGACGGGCAAAGGCACGGACTACCCGAATACCGGTCAGGTTTTCCTGAATAACATTCGACAGCGCACCTTCAGCTTCATCCACCGCCTTGAATTTGCTTCGTACCCGTTTGAAGTAGAAGAATGAGAAAATGAATATCAACGGCATCATCGCTATGGATATCAGCGCAAGGCGCATATTCAGATTCACCAGGATAACAGTTATAATAACGAGGATACTGGCTGCTCTACCGATCTCGGTAAGCTGATTGGCATAGAAGAGCCGTATGGTCTCAACATCAGAGGTACAGCGCTGCATCACATCGCCCGATTCAATCTGCACATGATAGGCATAGCTCTTATGCTGCAGTTGGGTATAGAGCTGATCGCGAATATTCTTTGCCATCCTCTCCGAGGCCCGTGCCGTCAGCAATCCCTTAAGATACATGAAGTAGCCCCCGACCACCGTGAGGAGCAGAAAGAGCAATGCGTTCCACAGCAGCATGTTGAGCACCGAACTGCCTTCAGACGCACTCAGCACCCTCACAGCCCAGGATGGCAAATTTGTAATCGTATCACCCAGGACTGAATCGAGAACATACATGATTATTATTGGTCGTCCCATCATGAAGAGGGTTGATACGATTATTGCCGCAATACCGCCGCAGTAGTCAATTCGTGCTCCCTTCATCCATTTCCAGACATTTACTGAGCTGTCTGCGCTCCTATTATCACTATTCATACAATACATCTGCTCTATCATTAGCACACATTGCCGCCGGCACATGCGTGTTCGGCCCTATCCGTCCAGACGGATACCTGCTCCAAATGTCGTCAATGAGTATAAGGTTGTGCGGAAGGATTATTCAGAAATGATTCTCACACAGCATACCCGTATTATTGACCACAGGGAAGTATCGTTTATCGCTGTTCATGGTTTTCCTCCTGTAGGTTGGTTGCTGTCTCCTATGTATCTAACCACGTAACCGGGCATGTGTCAACATATAAATTGAAAACAAAGTGAACGAAAACAAAGAGAACGCCTGCCCGCTTCAGGCAACGATACAGGCGCCAACTTTCACAATCATTGGATATCTGATCTAGAGAATATCCCAGGCGAAGTAGATACCGAGATCGGCAGCCAGGGAGGGAACCAGTTCGACAGGAAGCTCAACAACAAGCGATACCGTATCAGATATGGTCATGTTAGCAGATAATGTGGTTGTCAGGAACAGCTCCGGTCCCGGCGGGGTGACAAGGGGATCGCTGAATATATTGATCCATACCAAGTCAGTGCCAGTGTTGATCGCTATGAAGGGTGAGGCAAACCAGCTGATATCGGCGCTGGCTCCGAGGGCCATCCTGTCAGTCTCAAAGAATACCGGAGCAGCGACACCGGCGATATCAACGGTCAATGTGGGAAGGTTGACTCCTCCCATCAATGAAAACCACACCGTATCACCGAGATTGCCAGAAAAGGTGAACTCGGGGACAGTTGCAACGCTCAGCAGCTGAGTTGTCGATGAGAAGTCAGTCTGAAAGCCAATCTTGAACCGGAAGCCTCTCGCAGCTTCAAGTGAACGATTACCTGCTGTGGTTCGCTGGGCAACAACTGTCTGATAGGCCATGAAGGCCTGCAGGTCCCTGCCAGGGATTCCCAGCAGTTCGCTCAGCTCACCGGCGAACATCTCCGTCTTTCCGTTCGGGATGCCACCTGCTTGCTCGGTATAGCCGGTCAGCAGCATGGCGATATCCCTGAGAGTCGCATCATCTACATCAGCTCCCATCGCATCAGCCAGCAGCATGGCATTGAGCAGCTCACCCTGATCAATTATTCTGCCCCCAAGAAAGGCTAGATAGAGACCGGCATTCACCGCCAGCGGTGCCGTGTTGGAATAGGCGATATCGATATCGGGAAGCACTTCCAGTCCTACCGGAAAACTTGCATCGGGAGTGAAGTAGAAGCGGTTGCCGTAGGTCCCGCTGAAATTCATATCCAAGGTGAGGGTGCTGCTCTGATCAACTGACACTGCCGGATCAAGCTGCAGTGCCAGAATCGACTCCAGCTCAGGGGCAACACGTTTCAGGGTAAAATCAAGAGCCGGATCAAATGTGAGGGTATAGTTTGTGCCGGTTGCTACCGACAGCTCAAACAGCTGACTGTTACTTATCCTGAAATCAAGATCTATATCGCTACAGGTAATGACCTCCTGCGGAAAACTGACCGCGCCTGCAAGCATGACAACTGACAGCAGGACTGCTGTGATAACTCCCCTTTTCATCGTTCCTCTCCTTTATCTGTTTCTATGCAACAGTTCAATGTATTGTCATGGTAGCACGGAACCGACAGTTAGTAAAAGCAATACAGCCGAATAACTCACACACCAACTGTACACCATCTGATTGAATCTGTATCGATAATGCTTTCCAGCGCTCCCTCCCCCATCAGATAACTGACATAGGACCTTACAGTTGATCCTACCAGCACATACTGCGCATGACTCATGGTGATGGAGAAATAACGGAACACCTCTGTCAGAATATTGTCGAGAGTCAGCGGCCTGCTGCAGATTTCCAGTATGGCGTTGGAGACTGCATGGACCGAATCCCGATTACTACTGATGAGACCGGTGATATCATCGGTAGCCTTGCAGTGGGATGGGATGAACAGCTCGGCCTCAACTCCTTCGAGCATATCAAGAGTCTGTAGAAAGCCGTTCACATCATATATGAAGCATATATGGTATTTATCGAGGATATGCCGCGGAAAGAGTGCATCGGCGAGGAAACAGGTCCGATCACTGCTGATAAACCCTACCATCTGGTGGAAATGCCCGGGCAGATCAAGTATCTGCAGCCCGGCTTCATCAACTGACCCCCCCGGCTGCAGGATATCGGTTACTTCAGAGGCCTCTGCCCTGAGAAACTTGCCGGTGATGTCACGGTGTGCGAATCCTCCCCAGAGAAAGGCCGGTTCCAGCTCGGGAAATGTGATAAATGGGGACTCCTGCACAGTGGCACCAATCCTGCAGCCGGTGACCCGTTGAAGATAGTTGTTCCCACCGATGTGGTCGGCATTGGAGTGCGTGTTGCAGATCATCTCAAGCCTCCACTCCCGGTTCTCAAGCAGCTGCCTGATTTTCCTTCCGGAATCACTGTCGTTCCCGCTGTCAATGATAGAGGCCGAATCACCCCTATGAATCACTCCGATATTCACCGGAGCAGGTATGTAGTAGGTTTCAGATCCCACCTGCTGCAGCCTGTATTTCCCCATTCTCTGCCTCCCGGCGAAGATTGTACCATAATTGCTGCAGAGATGCATTGCCTGATCTCCACTGCAGCAGTATGTTATATATATCACATTTTGTGTGAACATTAATATTTTGGAGGTATCCAATGCATCACGGTATACCGAAATCTATCATCATATCCATAATCGCCCTCTTTCTCTCCCTCTCGTCACTCTCTGCCGCCCCCGTACAGGAGGCCCCACCCCCTTCCGGTGACCGTCCTTCCGCACTGCCCGATACTGCCAGCCGTGCAGTCTTTGCCGGCGGCTGCTTCTGGGGCATGGAGTACTACATGGAGAAGCTAGATGGGGTCTTTGAAGTTGTCTCCGGCTATACAGGCGGCCATCTGGAAAACCCGTCCTACAGGGACGTCCTGAGCCATACCTCTGGCCATGTTGAGGCGGTTGAGGTGATCTATGATCCAGGGAAGGTCTCATATGAGCAGCTAGCCCGGGTTTTCTTCGAGATCCACGACCCCACCCAGACAGACGGTCAGGGTCCTGATATCGGTGAACAGTATCTGTCGGTACTTTTCTATGGCAGTGATGAGGAGCTGCAGACAGCCGAATACCTGATATCGATCCTGGAAGATGAGGGCTTTGCCGTTGCGACCACACTGGAGCCTAAAGCCGTATTCTGGCCTGCCGAGGAGTATCATCAGGATTATTATCAGCGCAAGGGCAGCCTTCCCTACTGCCACGGGTATGTTAAGCGCTTTCCGGACTAGAACAGCTCCCCGGCCGACTTCCCGGTGGTAATTCGCCGTACAAGCAGTATTACCAGGGAAAGGGCCGGCAGCAGTGCCATGGTGGCATACATCCGGCCATATCCCCAGGTCTCAATAAGCAGACCGCAGAGGGGACTGCCGATGAAGGTGGAGAGCCCCCACCCGATGGCAATGTATATGCTTATCGCAAAGGTCCTGTGACGGGCCGGGATATGCTCATTGATGTAGCTCAGGCAGGCGACATGCAGGATGCCGAAAGTGAAGGCATGCAGTATCTGGGTTATCCCTATGACAAGAAGATCTCGTACTAAGGCATAGATCAGCAGACGTATCAGCATCGCCGTGATCCCCAGGAATATGGCATTGTACCGACGGATTTTCTCAATGATTACTCCCCCGAAGAGGATTGGGGCAATTTCAGCCAAGGTCGCAATCATCCAGTAGACACCAACATCCTCGACCAGCAGTTCATCCTGCAGAAATAGAGAGAAGAACGAGTAGTAGCTGCTGAACCCGAGCCGGCTGAGAAAGACAACAGCGATCAGGAGGACGTATTCGGTCCCTAACATCTGCAGCAAGTGCCTGACTGAGAATCTAACTCTCTCACCCCGGCTGCCGCCTGTTGCGGGCATCAGGGGCAGAGATAGCAGGAAGAGTGTTCCGGTGATGGCAGCACCTGCTGCTATACGTGATGCCGTAGGTGCTTCAAAGAGCTTTCCTATGAGCAGTATAAGCATGAGCACACTGAAACCGATACTTCCGGCTACCCGCACATAGCCATACTCACGCTGCGGGTTCTCCAGGGTGATGCTCACCATGGCATCCATAACCGGCATCATCGGCTTGAAGATTATCCCGAAGATGACTGTGAGGCCCAGCAGCAGCAGGTAGTTTTCAACAGGAAGCATGATATAGAGCATTGCGGTACTAAGCAGAGCGCACACCAGCAGGATAGTCCTGAACCTCCCTCTCAGGTTGGCCAGATATCCCAGGAGAAAGGGTCCGAGAATCCCGGCAACCTCCCATACCCCGATAGTCAGACCGGTAAGACGTGGTGAGAGCCCCTTCCTGCTGAGATATACCTGGAAGTAGGGCACCACTATTGCGTAGAGCATATAGTACATGAAGAAGCTGACCATGAAGCGGAATTTCCTGTATCTCATATCTACTTGTACCACACATGAGATCGATTGTCATAAGAATTCACCGAAGATATTGACAGGTCAGTAACTATGGCTTAATATAACGTCATACGATATATCGTAATACGTTATATCGTACAACTTAGTATCAGGGGCATATCATGAAGCTGCAGTCACTCTCCCCGTTAACGGAAGCCAGCTACTATATCCTCATATCCCTCACCGAACCCCTGCACGGGTACGGTGTGATGAAACGGGTGGAGGAATACAGTAACGGCCGGGTCAGACTGGCACCTGGCACCCTTTACGGGGCACTGTCGACATTGACACGCCACGGGCTGATTACCGTCACCGATGACAGCGGGAGAAGAAACAAGAAAGTCTATGCCATCACCCGGCAGGGACGCAATCTTGTGGAGTATGAAATAGCACGTCTGGAAGAGATGTACGTCAATGGTAAGCTTGCCATTGACGCATCAAAGGAGTGAGCCGTGAAGGATCCGAACGAGCAGGTTATTTGGAAATGGTTCTGGGCTTGGCAGGATGATGCAGAGGTTGCCTGGCTTGAAAAGAAAGCTGCCGAGGGATGGCTTCTCAATGGAGTTGCCCTCTCCCGCTACACCTTCACCAGAGGGGTACCGGCAAACAGGCGCTACGGGATAGATTACAATAACCTCGGCAAAAATGAGTTTGACAACTATGCTGAAGTGTTCCGGGATGCAGGCTGGGAATATGTCGACAGCCTGTCCGGGTATCACTACTTCAGGACCAACCCCGACAGCAGCGGCATGGATACGATTTTCAGCGACAACCAATCAAAGATCAACAAATACCGTAAAATTCTCACCATACTGGTAATAGTCAGCTTCCCCACCTGGTTCATGATGATAACAGGCAGGTTCAGTGAAATGGTAAGCCGTTCCGGGGTGATCGGTATCATCTACAAGACGGCCATCATTGTGCTCATTCCCATCCTGATCCTCTATATTATCGCCTTTGTGAAACTCATCTCGAAAGTTTCAAAACATAAAAAAGAGATTCGCGAATAATTCGGATCTGTTGTAGAGTGGAAGTATGAACAGGAAGATGTTATATGAAAGCATCATGGAGAAGGGAGTATTCACCGCTACCCGCTCAACCGGTCCGGGAGGACAACATGTAAACAAGGTGAATACCCGGGTGCAGCTGCGTATATCCATTGATGCGCTTGGAGGACTCACTGCCGCCGAGAAGGAGTTGCTTCGGCTATCGCCGCATAGCTACGTACTCTCTTCCGGCGAGCTTCTGGCGGCAGCGGGATCCACCCGATCACAGGCGAAAAACCGCGCTATCGTGATCGATAAGCTCTACGCCATGGTAATCAACTCAGCCTCTCCCGGGAAGAGACGTCGTCGTACAGCAGTACCGACCGCCTCCAGGGAAAAACGCATCAGAGATAAGCAACGTGCCAAACGCAAGAAAGCGCTGCGGAGAGACGTTACCGCCGAAGAGTGAAGAAGGAGACCTTGCATGTGCTTCAATATGTCGATTATCAGGGAAATTGAGGAGCTGCAGAGTGAGTTCCGGGCAGCTTTCAGGGAGACTCCTGCCATGGATTCCCCTTCCCTGCGGCTCTACCACAAATCTGGATTTTCCCATCCGCACTGGCCGGTTATCTGCGCCGATGATTCCGGAAAGATCACAATGGTCCGCTGGGGCCTGATTCCCCACTGGATAAAGGATCGAGATGCAGCCCTGGCAATCAGGAACAAGACTCTCAATGCCCGGGGAGAGACCCTGCACCGACTGCCCTCCTTCCGCTATTCGTTCCCGCACCGCACCTGCCTGATACTTGCCGACGGCTTCTTTGAACCGTTTCATTACCACAAGAAATCCTACCCGTTCTTCATCCATAATCGCAGCGGCACTCCGCTTACCCTCGGCGGCATCTACTCGGACTGGAGGGATCCTGTTTCGGGCAGTATATATCGCTCATTCTCAATAGTAACTGTCCCTGCAGTCGGCATCGTTGATCGCATTCACCATGCCAAGCACCGAATGCCGCTCATCCTGACTCCTGAGAGCCGTTCAGCATGGCTTTCCAATGAGGAAGCCGATAATCGGTATGAACTGGTTAAGCCTCTCATCCCGGAACCGCTTGCGGCCTACCCGGTTGCACGCACCATCTACAGCCGTTCTCAAGAGACCAACACTCCTCAGATGCTGGAACCGGTGCACTACGGCATCCCTGCAGTGGATAACCTGGCAACAGAGTCCGCATAGCTGCGCTGCCAGGACCCTGCCCGCTTGCAGCGGTGTATCCGGACTCTTGATTTCATCCTGATACTGCTATATACTTAACGTATGTTAAGTATACCATTACACCAACACCTTTCCCGTAAAAAGACACCGCTGTTCGTGACTCCTGTCCAGGCAGGATTTCCCTCCCCGGCAGCCGATTACGCCGAGGAGGGCCTTGACTTCAACACACTGCTGGTGAAGCGGAAAGCAGCCACCTACTGCCTCAGGGTCGCCGGCGATTCGATGAACGAAGCCGGTATCCTGCCTGAAGATATCATCGTGGTTGATCGTTCGATCAGGCCGGTGAAGGGGGACATTGTCGTGGCCGCATTGAACGGGGAGTTTACCGTCAAGCGCTTTTTCCAGCGCCACGGGAGTATCATCCTGCACCCGGAGAACAGCAGCTATGATGATATCATCGTCGGCCCGGAGGAGGACTTCCGGGTATTCGGGGTAGTCACTGCCGTAGTGCGCCGGTACCGGCACTGAAAAGCGGGAATGTTGTCATGATTGCCCTGGTAGACTGCAACAGCTTCTATGCCTCCTGTGAGAGAATATTCCGTCCTGACCTGCAGCATGTTCCCATAGTGGTGCTCTCAAATAACGACGGCTGCATTGTCGCAATGGACCGGCTGGCCAAGAGTGCAGGCATCAGACGCGGAGTCCCCTATTTCACGGTACGGGCAGAACTCAGTGCCATCAGGGCGGCAGTATTCTCCTCCAACTACACCCTCTATCAGGACATATCGGAGCGAGTCATGGATACCCTTCGGCGGCACACCTCCTCGCTTGAGGTCTACTCAATTGATGAGGCCTTCATGCACGTGGAGGCCCCAGCAGGTCAGCTTGCCCTGCTGGGAGAGAAGATCATCAGGGAGGTTCGACGCTGTACCGGCATTCCGGTCTCAATCGGCTTTGCCCGCACCAAGACGCTGGCAAAGATCGCCAACCGGCTGGCAAAGGCCGCCACGCAGGGTACTGGAGTCCATGTCCTGGAGCAGGAGGAGGAGAACGCAGTCCTTGCCCGCATCAACGTTATCGATATCTGGGGAATCGGCTCGCGGAAAGCCGCCTTCCTGTTGCGCAACCGGATTCGTACAGCACGGGAGCTGCGGGATGCTCCCGATGAGTGGATCAGGAAGCATCTTACCTACACAACGTTGCGTACTGTCTGGGAATTACGGGGGACCGAGGCTGTTGAGCAGGAGCAACCGGTTGTCGTCAAGAAGATGATTCTCTCTTCGCTCGGTTTCAGCACCCCGGTGACGGACCTGGAGTCCCTGGAACATGCCGTCTCAACCTATGCGGCAACCGCAGTCGGGAAACTGGCTCTGCAGCATTCTCAGGCCGCCGGTGTATTTGTATTCATCCGAACCCACAGACATAAGGAGCCCCGCTATAGCGCCAGCCGCAGGATAACCCTGCCCGAACCCACCGACTATCTTCCGACGATCACAAAGGCGGCCATTCTCTGCCTCCGTGACATCTTCAGGCCGGGATACCGCTATACAAAGGCAGGCGTCTGCCTCTTTGACATTGATACGTCGGATCGCTATCAGTATCCGCTCTTTGAAAGCGGCAGGAACCGCCGCCTGCAGCTATCCCATGCCGTCAGGGAGCTGCAGGCGAAGTATGGAACCGGGATCATCAGCAGCGGCACTGCAGGGATGCCGGGCAGCTGGGCAATGCGCCGTCAACTGCTCTCCCCCCGCTACACCACCGACTGGGATACCCTGCCGGTGGCCCGCTAGGCAAAGTGCTCCTTGAGAAAGGAGAGGTTCAGTTCAGGGTAGACCGGAAATCTTGCCAGCAGGTCGGAAACCATATCCCGGGCCTCCTGCACCGCCGATTCAGCTGTGACGAATTTAACCTTGCTCGGCTTGCCGGCATTCTTGCCCTTGGTCAGGATCTTTGGCTTCGTGTTGGCCAGTACTGTCTTCATGATCCGGGCAATTTCCCGCATTTCAGGCTCCTTCATGCCGAGTGAGGTGACAGCCGGTGTTCCCAACCGTAATCCGCTGGTATACCACGGGCCGTTGACATCGAACGGCAGTGCATTCCTGTTCAGCGTTACTCCGCACTCCCTGACAGCATCCTCAGCCTGCCGACCGTTGAGCCCGAAGGGAGTGACATCTATCAGCATCAGGTGGTTATCGGTGCCCTCTGTAGCGATGGTGATGCCCATTTCGATACAGGCAGCTGCCAGGGCCCTGGAATTGGCTACAATCTGTTCTGCATAGGCAGAGAACTGCGGCTGAAGCGCTTCGGTGTAGGCAACGGCTTTCGCAGCCATTACATGGGGAAGCGGCCCACCGAGCACCATGGGACAGCCTTTGTCGACAGCCTCGGCAAACTCCTGCTTGCAGAGAACCATACCGCCGCGTGGCCCCCGCAGGGTCTTGTGGGTGGTCGTTGTCACGACATCGGCATGCAGTACCGGATTATAGTCGCCCTGCATAACTCCTCCGGCTACCAGCCCTGCAAAATGGGCCATATCGACCATGAGCACAGCACCGACAGCATCGGCAATCGCCTTCATCCGCCTGAAGTTGATGAGACGGGGATAGGCACTGTAGCCTGCAAGCAGGATCAGCGGCTGTATCTCTTTTGCCGCGCTCTCTATGGCATCATAGTCAAGCAGACCCGTCTCACGGTTGACAGTGTAGCTGTATGCATCAAACATCTGCGCTGACACGTTGAACCGATACCCGTGGGTCAGATGCCCCCCGGAGTAGTAATCCAACCCGAGCAGCCGTTGGTTACCGAGCTCCGCACGTACCGTATTCCAATCGTCCCGGGTCAGTTTGTTGGGATTGAGCTCACCGAGCCGTCCGAGTGCAGGCAGCTGAATCCGCTGGGTAAGGATTGCCCAGTAGGCCACCAGATTGGCGTCTGCACCGCTATGGGGCTGTACATAAGCGTGCTCGGCCCCGAAGAGCCGCTTTGCCTTCTCGACGGCATCAGCCTCGATGTCATCGACATTGTCACAGCCGGCATAGAAGCGGTGATAGGGAAATCCCTCGGCATACTTGTCAGTGAGCAGATTGCCCATGGCAGCCTGGACGGCGAGGGAGGTATAGTTCTCGCTGGCAATGAGCTTGAGGTACGAACGCTGGGATTCCAGCTCCCTGACTATGGAAGCAGCCGTCTCTGGTGATGCCTCCGATACCAGCTGCAGTGCCGAGATATAGGAAACAGCTCCGGTATTGACCGTTTCGGTTCCAGTTTCAGTTAAATACTCATAAATTGCGTTTTTACCCATGTTGTCCCCCATTTTTTACGGATATAGACAGTTTTATAAATACAAATTTATACTTTCTGCAATAACTTGTCAATCTAGTAGCTCAATTATGCTGTTTTGATTATCATCATATACAAAAAAGGGAATAAAATCATACATTTACATGCCTTTTTTAGCGATCTATATTGCATTATTGCCATTTTATGGTATGATTTTAACAGAAAAATAAACCGAAGGGGGCTCAAATGAGTTTACATGACCAGATCGTTGAACAGTTTGAAGCATATGTAGCTGAAAGTCAGAAATTCGAAGAAAAGGGTGTAAAAGCCGCTGCGGCAAGAGCAAGAAAG
>CAZSBC010000037.1:0-22159 GCA_964605195.1 uncultured Spirochaetales bacterium
CCCGATTATGCCGCCGAAGGCCTGTACGATTACCTGGTGACCGAGGCAGATTCCGAGAATCGGTATCCTGCCGGCAAACTTCCTGACGACTTCCAGGGAGATTCCAGCATCATCGGGAGTTCCCGGTCCCGGGGAGATAACGATACAGTCCGGCTGCATCTTCCCGATCTCTTCTGTGGTGATGCTTCTGTTTCTGCGGACCACCACATCCTCTCCGGTGCGACGCAGCAGGTCAACAACGTTGTAGGTGAAGGAATCATAATTGTCGATCATTAGTACCATCAGGCTTCTCCTCCCCCGATTGTCCGGATCATGGCCCGCGATTTATTGACGGTCTCAATGAATTCATATTCGGGAATCGAATCATAGACAATTCCCGCTCCCGCCTGAACATAGTAGTGGTTGTTTGTATAGATTACCGAACGTATGACGATGCAGGAGTCGAAATCGCGGTTTATGTCGATATAGCCGATCAGCCCGGCATACGGCCCCCGCTTTACCTGCTCCTGCCGTGATATTAGCTCCATAGCCTTGATCTTCGGTGCTCCGGAGACTGTTCCGGCTGGAAAAGCGGCCCTGATGAGATCAAAGGCATCTTTCCCCTCCTCCAGCTCTCCCTCAACCTCGGAGACGATGTGCATGACATGCGAGTAGCGCTCTACCATGAACTTTCCCGTCACCTGTACGGTGCCGGGACGGCAGACGCGATTGAGGTCGTTACGGGCAAGATCTATCAGCATCAGGTGTTCAGCCCGCTCCTTGGGGTCCTCCAGCAGCTCCCTTTCAAGAGCAAGGTCCTCCTTGCGGTTCTGCCCGCGGGGTCGTGTCCCGGCTATGGGCTTCAGGGTAGCCACACCCTCGGTATACCTGATCATCACTTCGGGACTGGCCCCGTACAGGATGAAGTCGGAGAAATCAAGATAGAACATGTATGGCGAGGGGTTTGTCCGCCGCAGACGTCGGTACGCCTCAAAGGGTGGGATCGGTGAGGATACTTTCACCCGATGGGAAAGTACTCCCTGAAGCAGGTCACCCCTGATCACGGCGCTCTTTACCGCATGCACTCCCGCAATATAGGTATCGTGGTTCTTCCCGATGTCGCTTTCAGCCGGATACTCCTGCTCGTCACTCTGGAAGGCACGGAAATCAGCATCAAAGAGCCGCTGCTCAACTCGCTCTATCTCACTCTCAAGATCATGGTTCTCCCCCTTCCTGTTCAGGGCAAGCAGTATCATCTCATCCTTATAGTGGTCGAATATGAGGAAGGAACGTCCAAAGATGAAGATTGAATCGGGTAATCCCAGTTCATCTTTCTGGCTCTGGAGATGTATTTCATCCATCAGGGCTGCAGTCTCATACCCAAGGTATCCGACACCTCCTGCGGGTACGGGAAAATCAAGGCTCTCGGCCTCCGGGATATCGGAGGCTTTCAGGCTGAACTCCCTGAGATACTCCAGATAGGTCTCCGGGTTTTCATCAAGGAGTTGTTCATCTCCCCCTGCATCTGTGATTATCACTCCTCGGTTATCAAGGAATATCCGGGAGGATTCCGATATCATGATAATCGAGTAACGGCTTTTACCGATATCAAGCACTGCCGATTCCAGCAGGGCACAGGCTGAGAGTTTCAGGAACGCGACCTGAGGAGTGATGCGGTCGGCCCGCAGTTTCTTGTAGTGTAGTTCGTTCATGTTTCTATTTATAGTAACACCCGTGGGAAGTGTCAACCTTATGTTACTATAAATAGAAACAATTTACTAAAATATTCATACTTCCCATACAACAGGACCGGCAAACCAGGAAAGGTATGCCGGTCCAAAACCATGCAACAGGTTTATCATGAAGGTATGAAGTTCTCTTTCAGGCAGGAATGGTACCCTCTCCGGGAGCTTCTGATACTAGCCTCTCTGATCCAACCCCCTTAACCTCGGTACAGCAATCATCTCTTTTCCGCAATTTCTTTCTTCTCCTCAGATTATAGAAGAGGCGATCCCTTTCTGCGGCTTTATACAGCTCTTCCTGGTGCAGTTTTGCGTTTTCCAGCATGTATGGTTCCAGATAAAACATAACGGCCCTCCGTTGCGTAAATTATATTCTTAGTTATATGTTAGAACTCTATCTAACATTTATATTCTATATATATGATACTATTATAATATTGTCAAGAGTTATGTTAGATATTTTTCTAATATTTTATAGATATAATTTTCTACCTATGATATATTATTCATATGGAAGTACTATACAACAAAGCATTGGAATTCTTCGGGTTTCTCTCCATCTATATTGAGCAGAAGATTGAGAAGGAGCGGGATGAGTACAACATCCCCCCCAACCAGCGCCTGCAGGAGATCTTCGATGAAGTTGACCGGGAGATATCCCCTTTTCTCAAGCATGATATAGAGCTCTTCTTCAACAAGATGTTCCTGATACTCTGGATTCTGTTCTACATGATCAGAAAATATGAGATTGAATCTGATGAGATGCTCTTTAAGACCTACAAAGGGTTTTCCGACGATGAGTTCTGCAAGATCATCCTCGGTCATCTTCATATCGAGGATATGCCTGTGGAGAAGGTTACCCAGAAAGATATCAATGATGGAATTTTGGCCAATTTTTTCCACCCGGCCCGCGGCCAGGCCAAGATGATCTATCAGCTGCTGAATGATCCGGGGGAGTGGCGGCAGCGTATTGTTGATACACTGGAGAAGTTTCATGATCAGCACTACCTGCAGTATCGTGATGAGCTGCTGACCAGGGGAGAAGCCCAGGCAGCCCTGTTCGGGAAACAGCTGAGAGAAGATACTGTGCATGTACTTGATACGGTAACTCTCGGCCATTACAAGGAGCTGCTCAACCACTCTGAAGATGTTACTGTGTATCTCTCCTATACCTATGACCGCGGGTTCATCCTTTCAATAAAGCAGAATGTTATCCTGCTCGGCATGACCCGTGAAAGCCTGCTTACCTCCGCCAACCGCAAGCTGCAGACCAATCTGCTCTTCAGTGCCCTATCAGACAGGAAACGGATAGAGATACTCAGGCTGCTTGGTGAAAGAGAGTGGTTCAGCAATGAGCTGGCAAAGCATTTCGGCATCACCCCGGCCACCATGTCCTACCACCTCAACAAGCTGCTTAATTCGGGACTGCTGTCGCTTCGCCTCGGAGACCAGAAAAAGGCCTACTACCGCCTCAACCGGGAAAATCTTATCAATTATCTCGAGTGTGCCCGTGCAGACCTGGTTGGAGATGTCGAGTGCTCGGCCAGAACGATACCTTCAGAGCCCGCATCCGAATAACCGGATACGGGTCTCATTTAACTCCTTTCACCCGAGTATATACTGGTTGACCATATTCTTGAGCTTCTCCTGCTTACCGCTGGTCATTGCCGGCTCTCCGTTCTTCTCGGCATAATCACGCAGCTGGGCAAGCGTTACCCTGCCGGCTTCATAGTCGGCCCCCATACCGGAATCGAAGGATCTGTAGCGCTCTTTCACCAGGGCATCCATCTTTCCCTCTGAAACTATCCGGTCGGCAATCTCAAGAGCCAGCGCAAAGGTATCCATGCCGCCAATGTGCGCAATGAAAAGATCCTCCCGATCGGTGGAGTTCCTTCGCAGCTTTGCGTCGAAGTTCAGCCCACCGGTGGTGAATCCACCCATCTTCAGGACTATCATCATCGCTTCTACGGAATCGTAGATGTTCGTGGGGAACTCATCGGTATCCCATCCATTCTGGGGGTCCCCTTCGTTGGCATCGATACTGCCGAGCATGCCGGCATCGGCACATATCTGCAGGTCATGGGCAAAGGTGTGTCCGGCCAGGGTTGCATGGTTATTCTCGATATTGCACTTGAAGTCTGCCTCAAGACCATATGCCTTCAGAAAACCGATAGCGGTAGCCGCATCATAGTCATACTGATGCTTGGTTGGCTCCATCGGCTTGGGCTCAATGAGGAACGGTCCGGTAAAGCCAATACTGCGGCCATAATCACGGGCCAGTGCGAAAAACCTGGCAATATGATCCATCTCCCGCTTCATCATGGTATTGAGCAGGCTGCCATATCCTTCCCGCCCTCCCCAGAAGACGTAATTCTGGCCGCCGAGCATCACATTCACATCCAGGGAGGCCTTGACCTGGGCAGCGGCCCTGGCCAGGACGTTGAAGTCGGGATTGGTAGCGGCACCGTTCATGTAGCGGGGATTGGAGAACATGTTGGCAGTATTCCAGAGTAACTGCACTCCGGTGACATCCTGCCGGGCCTTCAGTCCCTCGGCTACTTTGAAGTAGTTCCTCTCATACTCAGCTACTGAGCTTCCCTCCGGTGCCACATCGGTATCATGGAAGCAGTAGAAGCCGGCACCAATCTTGGTGAAGAACTCAAAGGCGGCATCAGCCTTCTTCTCTGCTGCCGTCATCGGGTCCGGATCACTCCAGGGAAACTGCATGGTGGGGCTACCGAACGGATCGGCTCCGCTTCCGCAGAATGAGTGCCAATAAGCTATTGCAAACCGGAGGTGCTCTGCCATTGTCTTTCCTCCGATCATCTTTCCGGCATCATAGAACTTGAATGCCAACGGGTTGTCAGAAGACCTGCCCTCATATGCTATCTTCCCGATCCCCTTGAAAAACTCTTCATTGCCAATAAAATATTCAGACATTTTCATACACTCCTAAAATTTATTATCTGCGCTTCATGCAGGATGTATTCATTCTGCAACTTACTGTTATCTATCGAAACAACGGGCTTAAGGCCGTTACATAGGCCAAGTATTGGCCATATACCTTTTCATAGCGGGAATTGCGTTGCTCATCGGGATAGCAGGATCTGCTTTCATCAAGCTCAACATGCTCCCTGGCAAGCTCCGCTATCCCGACGCTGCTGCCCTGCAGCCGGGAATGGGTCCACAGCGCCTGGACGGCCGCACCCAGGGCTGCCGCCTCGGCTATACGGGGAACCACAACCGGGAGGTTGAAGACATCGGCGGCTATCTGTCTCCAGAGGGGTGAGTTGGCCCCTCCGCCGATTAGACGTACCTCCCGTGCGGTAAAGCCGAGTCGCCTGAAGGCATCAAGCCCCATCCGCAGTCCGTAGATTGCCGACTCCATGGCAGCCCGGGAAATATTGGCTTCACTCATGGTATCATTGGTCATACCGACGATGCAGGCTCTCCCATTGGGAAAATTCGGGGTGCGTTCTCCATTGAAGTAGGGCAGCATCATCACCCCCCCGGCACCGATAGGCGCCTGTTCAGCCAGGATGTCAAATTCCCTGACGCTGCGTTTGAAGAGGGTTCGAGTCTGTTCGGATGCTACGGTACAGTTCATCGTACAGAGCAGCGGCAGCCAGCCCCCGGAAGAGGAACAGAAGGCAGCCAGCAGCCCTTTATCATCAATTACCGGGGTATCGGAGTATCCATAGATCGTCCCGGAGGTACCAAGGCTCACCGTGAGAAACCCATCTTCGACAGTGCCGGTACCTATGGCTCCCATCATGTTGTCGCCCCCGCCGCAGGAGACCGGTATCCCGGAAGGCAGTCCAAAATACTCGGCAGCCGCATCCGTTACAAAGCCGGCCGGTTCACCTGCCTGTACAATCTGTGGCAGCAGCGATTCAAGATCACGTTCGCTGTCAATGATCTGCAGAAGCTCCCTGTTCCAGGTGCATGTCGACACATCCAGGAGGGCCGTTCCAGAGGCATCCCCAGCCTCCATGGAATATTTCCCGGTGAGAAACCAGTTGATATAATCGTGAGGCAGCAGTATCTTCTCCATCCTTGCATAGAGGTCGGGATAGTGCTTCCTGAACCAGAGTATTTTGGATGCAGTATACCCGGGCAGTATCAGATTTCCCGGGCCGCTGAGCAGCTTCTCCGCCCCTCCGAAGGCTTCGGTCATCTCGTCACACTCCGCGGCTGTCGATGTATCGCACCAGAGCTTGACAGCCCGCAAGACACTCCCCTCACCGTCCACCGGTACAAAGCCATGCTGCTGCCCCGATACTCCCACTGCTACGATGCCGCTACGGATATCCTCCGGTATCTTCGCAAAGCAGTCCCTGATCGCTGCGATCCACCACTCGGCATCCTGCTCCCGCGTCCCGTCATCCGCACTGACCAGCTCATGCGCCGCCGATGCTTCGGCAGCCATGACCCGGTTCCCGTAGTCATAACAGATCACCTTTGTACTCTGTGTACCGGTATCAATTCCTGCAACATATTTCATAGGTATCCCCCGCTTACTGTATCCCTGCATACAGTATCAGGTACAAGGGTCAAGAGTGCAATGGACAAAATTGATAAGGCATGTATATAATTGACTTTATGGATATTCAGGATGTGGTATTTGTCTATCAAATGCATGAAGAAGATGAAGTTAGGTGGCATGGCCGGCACCATAGGCATGCAGAAAATGAATTTGAGCTGCATTATTTCCTTCAGGGAAACGGTCATTTCCAGGATGGGGAGACCCGTTATTCCATTGACCCCGGAACCCTCTTCCTCACCTCTCCGAGCACGTTTCACACCATTCAGACCCATGATACCGAAGCACCGATAACCTATTATGCTGTGCTCTTCTCAGTGGAGCCGGATGAGCGGGATGTGCTTACTTTGCTGCATGATGATATTGATCGTGATACCCGATACAATATCGGCACGAACTATCGCTTCTTCTTTGAGGAGATCAGGGAGAAGGGGCTGTCAAAGCAGGGTAACCTGCGCCGTTCCGCCGTTCATCAGATTATCTCGTTTCTCTATCAGCTCAGTGTAGGTACACCGGCCTCCTACGGGGGAGAGGAGAGTATCCACCTTGAAAAGGCCCTGAGATTCATGCAGAACCACGTTTTAGGGAGCATAACCCTCAGCGATATCGCAAATTACCTGCGGCTGAACGAGTCCTATTTCATCAGGCTTTTCCGGAGGAGAATGCATACCACGCCGATGAAGTATTATACCAAGCTCAAGATTGAGGCTGCCGGTGCCATGCTTGCCTCGACAACGCTCTCTGTCAAGGAGATTGCCGACAGGCTCTGCTTCTACAGCGAGTTCCATTTCAGCAGGAACTTCAAGCAGCATACCGGCATTGCCCCAAGCTACTACCGGGGGCAGTACCTGCAGGAGCTGCGCTCCAGGAGCCCCAACAGCGAGACAATCATTCCCGGCAGCCGGAAGTGAGCTCGGCATACCTGAAGCAATCCCTCATGTGATCGTTGACGATCCCGATTGCCTGCAGATGGGCATACATGGTGGTGGAACCGACGAACTTGAATCCTCTTGCCTTGAGATCCGCACTCACTGCATCCGACAATGGTGATGTGACGGGGATATCGGCCATGCTGGTAATCCGGTTGTTGACAACCTTGCTGTCGGTAAAGTGCCAGATATAGGCATCGAAGGAACCGAACTCACGCTGAATACCAAGGAACTTCCGGGCATTGTTGATCGCTGCCCGAATTTTCTGCCGGTTGCGGATAATGCCTGCATCTCCCAGCAGTCTCTCCACATCTGCATCAGTATAGCGGGCCACCTTTTCCGGATCGAATCGGTCAAAGGCTTTCCTGAAATTCTCCCGTTTGGAAAGGATGATTGACCAGCTCAAGCCGGCCTGCATGCTCTCCAGCAGGAGAAATTCAAAGTGCTTCCGCTCATCATGCAGCGGGGTTCCCCACTCCTCGTCATGATAGGCACGCATCATGTCGCTCGATTCACACCAGGCACATCGCTTCATCCGCTCTCCTCCTCCTTCCCTGCCCACTCTTCCTGCAGCAGCACATAGTGGATATGATCCTTCCAGCTGCCTGCTATCTGCAGGTACCTTCGTGCAAGCCCCTCTTCCCGGAAACCCAGCTTCTTCGCAAGGGCACGGGATGCTGTGTTCTCCGGGACGATGTTGGCCTCAAGCCGGTGAAGCCTGACCGTCTCAAAGGCAAATTTCAGGATCTGCACCAACGCCTCATGGGCAAATCCGCGCCTGACATGGTCCTTATCCATCTGGTACCCCAGAAAGGCCGAATGAAAATAGCCGTATATGATATTGCTCAGGGAGACGTTGCCCAGGACGGTACCGTCCGGCACCCCCTCTACGCCCTCTCGGGCAACAAGCCAGAAACGGAACATGCTGCCCTGCCGGGCATGTTCCTGCTCCCGCAGGACAATCCTCCGCTGCATCTCTACGGTATAGAAACTCTCTTCCCGCAAGGGTGCCCAGGGAGCGTGGAAAGCCCTGTTGCGGCGGTAGAAATCACAGGTCTTCTCGGCTTCGGTTTCGCTGAACTGCTTCAGCAGCAGTCGTCTGCTCGCAAGACAAAACGGATCACCTTTCCGACGAAGCATCCATTCGGATTTCAGTATACTCATCTCAACCAGATTGTAATAGCGACCGTTAAGATACCGATGATCACGCAGAACTCCCTCCCTTCTGAATCCCAGTTTCGTATAGCACTGTATTGCCGGGTAGTTGTTCTCAAATACGCCCAGGGTGACCTTGTGCAGCTGCTCCTGTTCAAAGCCGATCCCCAGCACCAGAGCAACCGCCTTCCCGGCCACTCCCCGATTCCGCTGTTTCTGCTCCCCTACCAGCACAAACCCGATTCTGCCCATATGGTTTTCACGGTCGATACGCAGCAGGGCTATGGCACCAATCATCCTGGAATCTTCTTCAATAGCATAAAAATACGTTAAACCTTTTACGAATCTCTCTTCTAGGAACTTTTCCAGCTGATACCTGTCAAGGGGCGCGGTGAATCTTCCTCCGGACCAGAAGAGAATATCCTCATCGCTTGCGTCAGCAAACCACTGCAGCAGCCTGGGGATATCATCGGTGAGGAAGGGTCGCAGGGTAACCTCAGGTGAGTTTCCAGCTTCCATAGCACACAATCTCGTCAAGCTCCTTCCGGTTCTTCTTCACAGTCTCACCATCAGCTGCATATCCCGTGGGAATGAGCGCAAAGACCTCTACATCCGCAGGTATTCCCAGGATATCCTTCACAGGCTGCTGCCGGAAACCTCCGATCCAGCAGGTACCTAGCCCCTCCGATACAGCTGCCAGGAGCATATGGTCCACAGCCGCGGCGCAGTCCACGGCATAGCGGGGATGACCGCAGGTCATGATGGCCCTGTCGGTCACCGCGCAGCAGACGAACAACAGGGGGGCTGTTGCAATAAAAGACTGGCTCGGAATTGATTGCTGAACGATGGTATTGATGGTATCCGGATCGGTAATGACAATGAAGCGCCACTCCTGCAGGTTGCGGGCGGAGGGTGCCATACGGGCAGCCTCCAGCATACTTGCTATCTTCTCCTTCTCCACCGGCCTGGGAAGAAATGACCTCACACTCTTTCTGGCAGCTATCACCTCCCTGATATCCATAGATCCTCCTGTTGTAAAACATCATATATTAAAAAACATGTTAACTGTTTCGTTAATAACAACTATACTATATATTTGATAAAGGTTTAAATAACGCCCCAGACTCATTGCCTGGGGCGTTGGCATGTGTCTCATATATCCCTAGGGGAGAGTATACCATACTGTTACCGCATTCACACCAAGATTTATATCATCAGGAATGGTAATCCCAGATATTCCTGCTGGCAGGGTAAAAATTTCATCCTGTTCATCGGTGGTCGGTATCGGCCAGAACTTATCTCCCGGGCTGAGGTTCTGGTTTCCGTCGATATCAAGGAGGATGGCTAGGTAATAGTCACCATCAGGTATATTGCTGAAATTAACCGTCGCAGCACCACCAGAGAGCTCATCCGCGCCTGAATAGAGCGGTGTAACACTCTGCGTGATATTAATGACATCACTGCCGAAGATTGCTGCCATCATACCGGTACCGTCCGCCTCGGGAAGTCCTGTGGCTGTAACGGAGAACTGGGATGTAGCGGGTTCCTTGAAGAGATACCAGGCATCAAAGACCATGGAGGGTTCCTTATCAGGTTCCACGGCAATCAGCTTCAGGTGTGTGTCCGTTGTTCCGATATCAATTGGAGTACCTACAGTATAGCGCTGGGTTGTCCCGGTTGGATTGCCACCCTCATCAAAAGTAGGATCGTCGCCATCAACAGTGGTGTAGTAAATTGAGGTTCCCGTTATATCGGGCTGAATGGAGATATTTATTCCATCATCGGGATCAAACGGACCCTCTTCCGGTTTGGGATGAATATTGCTTGGAATCCTGGAATAGACGATGTAGTATCCTACATTGTGCATATCTATATGGAAGCGACCCATATTGAAGGTCAGGTCGGTTTCCAGCTTATGGTCATCACTGCCGGCTCCATAGAAGCCTCTCTGGGCAGGTACTGGCCCGTTTGGATCGGCGCCCCAGTAGAAATAGTTATCGCTGTCATCCGTATAGTTAGGGGTAAAGGTCATGAAACGTCCGGAAAAGTCGTCATTGGCGATTGCTGCCCTTCCTTGACAATCCTCCCCGTAACGCATGTCCACGATCAGCTCGAGGGAGACATCGACACGTACGATGGTCTCTTCCAGCATGTTGGGACCAGGTTCCGGTTCTCTATAGTAGTAGGTTGAGTAGGTGCCGTCTTCCGTGTGGATGGATCGTGCCCCCTGTACGCAGAGCCTTCCCATGAAGAGATCCAGCAGCGTCGGGCAGACATTCACCATGCCGCCGTCGCCCATATTGTTCGGCCCCTGTATCATGCTCGAATCATCATAGACATGGGAAATAAGTCCGGAGTCATAGGCATACACCCCGAAGTCTTCCTGCATATCGTCTCTCGATATTATCTCATCATCGCTTTTCCTGGTGCCTGAGTATACCAGGCGGGAGAAGTCGCTGGTACCGAGATGGTCATCAGGTTCGTAATAGACCATATAGGCATTCTCTGTTGGCGACCCGTCAATGACTTCCGTATTGCCGTGAATCCTTGCTTCTGCAACCACATCGCCGGGTTCTGCGGGAAGCGTGATTGGGGTGCTGTCAATGGGATTACCATCATCATCGGGATCATACAGCCCGATGCCGCCGGGGTTGGAATCATGCTCCAGGTGTGGTGAAAGGTATTGAATATGTTCCCCATCACCTCCGGTATTCATCAGGTAATTTGTTGCCATCCAGTAGGCATACGCTCCCGTTCCCGATGGCCGCAGGTCAGCATTTGACCCGCCATCCCCTGCTTCGCTTGCCCAGCTCACATTGTCATAACTGTGCATGAAGGTTGGGTATGAAACAGTGTTGAATGGGTAAAATCCATCATAGTCCTGCATCGACCATCCGTTATCGGGATTTTCAGGATCGTTGGGTGCACTTACCTGATGGTAACCCGGATCATCGGCAGGATTGGTCAACGAATCGGGTCCGTCGCCGTGCTGCAGGTAGACCCACTCCCAGGAAACCTCGGGGTATCCTCCCGCACTGTTCCTATTAACCACCATATCACCGGCTGCATAAGCTCCGAAGTCATTGTAATAGAGGCGTATCAGGCCGTAGTTGCTTATCTCCGCCTCATAATAGGTCAGTTCATAGGCAACACCGCAGTAGCCCACATCTGCTGGCGGAGTGCCTTCCACCTCCAGTTCGAAGGTATCATCTGTGAGGTCGAACACGGCAAGGGTGGCATCATCCCTTCCATCAAAGATCGGGAAGGTGTCGGCATCATCGAGTATTGTATCCCTGGTGATGATGGTATTGCCATCGAGAAACGCCTCGAAACCAATCGTTTTCTCCCCGCCATACTCGGTCACGGTAAACCCGGAATCAAATCCGGGAATCCTGGCATATGGAGCCCCGTCAGCATAATCGTCCGCCATCGTCACTCCACCTACCTCATCATCCCAGGCATTCCATCCCCCGGTATCGGAGTCTTTACTGCCCATCAATCCCGCAGTATCAATCGCAAGGACCTTGTCCTCGGTCACCAGTGCGATATAGCGATAGGCAACCTTCAGGGTGTCTGGTATTATGGATTCACCGTTCACACTCCAGCCGAGGGCCACGGGTCTTGCAGCACCCCTGGCCTGCGCATCAACAAACTCCGTAACATCATACACTGTCGTTCCTTCGGGAGATTTATTCCAGTTGAAGTCGCTGGTTTCAGGATCGGGATCCGGATCCGGATCGGGATCGGGGTCGGTCATTGGGCAGGCTGCAAGAAGCACTATCATTGATAGAGCAATCAGACGGACAACTATCTTTTTCATGGTGGGGTTCCTTTTACTGTGGTATATGAATTACTAAAATTATCATAATTATACCTATGGTATACACTTACTGGTTATATTATAACATGGTGGCACTGTATTCTCAAAGAGAAGGCTTTTAAAATTGTGCAATGTCCAGGGAAATCCATCGATGTGCTGCTGTTTTTAATTTACTCCTATTTGCAGCTATAGTACTATATATCCATGGTAACAAAAGAGATCATCAGACGGATTCCCAAGGTTGAACTGCACGACCATCTCGACGGGGGCCTGCGGCCAGCAACTATCATAGATCTTGCCCGGGAGAAGAAGACCCCTCTTCCGGAAGAGACTCCGGAGAGACTTGCCGCCTGGTTTCACCGGGGAGCCGAGCAGCGCAGTCTCCCGCTCTACCTGGAAACCTTTGCAGTGACGGTGGCTGTGATGCAGACCGGGGAAGCCCTGGAACGGATTGCCCATGAGGCAATACTTGATCTGGCTGTCGAGCATGTGGTCTATGCCGAGATACGGTTCGCACCAGTTCTCCATACCGCAGAGGGACTCAATGTCGAGGAGGCTGTAGCCAGCGTGCTCAGGGGACTTGAGCGGGGGAAGCGGGAAACCGGTACCCAGTTCGGGATCATACTCTGCGCTATGCGCAATCAGGACCCCGCAATATCGCTGGACATAGCCGAACTGGCCGTGGCATTCAGCGACCGGGGCGTTGTGGGTTTTGACCTTGCAGGCGATGAGAGCGGTCATCCCCCGAAACATCACCTGGCGGCATTCCAGTATATCCGCAACAGAAACTTCAATATAACAATTCATGCCGGAGAAGCCTTCGGAACCGAATCGATCTGGCAGGCTATCCAGACCTGCGGTGCCCATCGCATCGGGCACGGCACAAAACTGATCGAGGATATGAGCTTCAACGGCAACCGTATAGAGAAGATGGGCTCACTTGCCAATTTCATCAGGGACAAGCGGATACCGCTGGAGATGTGCCTCTCTTCAAATGTTGGTACCGGAGCTGCCGCAGATTATGATGTCCACCCCTTCAACCTTTTTTACCGCAACAACTTCAGAGTATTTCTCAATACCGACAACCGGCTTATGAGCAATACATCCCTGACAAAAGAGATGGAACTGGCCGTCAGGCACTTCAACCTTGAATTCCATGATCTGGAAAAGATAACCCTGAATGCCATGAAATCTGCCTTCATTCACCATGATGAGAAAATTCGTATCATCTATGATGTCATCAAGTCAGGGTATGCTGCGGTAAAACGGGAACTGGGCATCATTGACTGACATCGTGATGTCAGCTGCTGACATCGTGATGTCAGCTAGCGTGTTCTGCGCCAGACATCAATAGGATTTATCTGCATGCGGATGAGGATATAGAGAAAGGCAAAACCGAAACCTGCCAGATGCGTCAGATGCGCAACACCGGAATTCGCACCGGAGAACTGGCTGAAGATCTCAATCGCGGTATAGATGACGACGAGTATCGGGGCCTGCACGGGAAGGATGCCGAAGACAAAGATCCGGGCAAAGGGGAAAAAGACGGCAAAAGCCAGCAGAACGGCGAATATCGCGCCGGAAGCCCCCATGAGAAAGACGACATACTGTCCAGTCCAGATATAGACAGCATAGGAGAAGAGTCCGGCAAGAAATCCGGTGAGCAGATAGAACAGCAGAAATTCATAGCTCCCGATCCGTTTCTCAACCTGTGAACCGAAGAAGAAGAGCCCGAGCATGTTGAACAACAGGTGAGTTATACTGCCGTGAATGAACATATAGGAGATAAACTGCCAGTAATAGTGCTTCTGTATCACCAGGGCAGGTACCAGGGATCCGTATACGATGACATCCTTGTTGACAGAGCTGAGAAAGAAGATAACTACATTTATGACGATCAGCTTCAGCGTGATGTTGGTGAATCGGTAGGGAAACTGCTTGTGCAGAATACTCGTGCTCATAAATGTAAATGTACGGATTAATCTGGTCTGCGTCAATAAAATCCAGCATCGCTTCCTGTTTATAACTGGTGAACGGCAGAGAATTCTTTTACAAGTTGAAAAAGCAGGGATCGCGCCTCAGACTCCTTGAGCTGCGGTATCTGCTGCAGACCGGCAAGGGCATTCTTCATATACATCTCACCGAGCTCAGCTGCAGCCTCTATTGCCCCGGAATCCGTGATACGTGCAATCACAGCCTCGATAGCAGCCGAAACTGCAGACTCATCCGCATGCCGGTCTTTTGCGCGGGAGAACAGTTCTGCAATGGTCGTATTGTCTGCCGGATGACGCTTTAGATGCATGATAATCGGCAGGCTCTTCTTTCCCTCAATGATATCATCACCCCGACGCTTACCGGGATTGCCAACAGTAAGGTTCTGTATATCGTCCCTGATCTGAAACCCTACCCCGATAGTCTCAGCTATCGAACCTAGCGCCTTCCTCACGGCAGGGTCGGCTTCGGCAGCAGCCCCTCCAAGCTCGGCACTCATACCGGCGAGACAGCCGGTCTTGAAACGGCACATCTGCAGGTACTCTTCCTGATGCGGAAAGAGCTCGGGTGTACGGTGCCAGACAATATCGAGCCCCTGACCAAGATGAACCCGTCGCAGATATTTTGCATATATCTGGTACAGTTCCAGTTTAGTATCCACACTGAGGTCAGCCCTATCGATACAGATCGTGGGCAGATAGTAGAGCAGATTCCCAGCATTGATAGAAATATCGAGACCGTACCTGATGTGGGCAGCCGCTTCTCCCCGTCGAATCTCGGCACTGTCCTCAATATCATCTATGATGAGACTTCCGGTGTGAGGCAGCTCGACAACCGGGACGAGGGGATATGCTCGGCAGGCAGCGCCTTTCCCGCCAAGAGCTTCGGCAACAAGCACCATCAGCAGCGGTCTCCAGCGCTTACCGCCTCGCTGCACCAGATCAATTGCCGGATCGGCCAGCTCCTGATAATAGGACGCATCCGGAACCGGAACAGCCTCAGCGGCCACATCGGCAGCCCATTGCTGATTGATTCGGGCAGGCAGGACGTTCTGCAGTTCCAGCTCAATTCTTTCCAACCATTCATTCATACCCTGAAGCATATCAGCTGACCAGACATTGTCAATGTGATTGTGAAATTATTTCCCGCAATTGCTCTGCTGTGTCTATTTTACGCACTAAAAAGCCGACAATATGCCTGTTTGACCCGCTATTCGATCACTATTTTTGGCACGCTTCCTGCTTTGTATAAACAAAAGCAGTCAGGGTTTTCATACTTCCCCTATTGTTTCCTATTTCCATATGGCAGCCGGACGGTATTTCCCCACAATACATACTGCTCCGGCTGCCTTCCTTTTATCTAGACACCTATGGTATAGTACCCTCATGGCAAAACGTCAGAAATCGGGGTCAAATTCCCGCTCCCAGGCAGACCACTACACGCTGAGAGCAAAGAGGGAGGGCTATCCAGCCCGTTCCGTCTACAAGCTTGAGGAGATTCAGCAGAAGTTCTCAATAATCACGAGAAACAGCAAGGTACTCGACATTGGAGCCGCCCCCGGCAGCTGGACCCTGTACATCAGCAGGAAACTGCTTGGTACCCGGGGAACCCTGGTGGCAGTTGATCTGAAACCGCTGACACTCTCGCCTTTGCCGACAGGGGTCACCGTCCTCATCGGTGATGCCTTCAGTGACGATATCCAGAAGCTACTGCTCGAAACTGCCCCGTTTGATACCATCGTGAGTGACGCAGCACCCTCCACCACAGGAAACCGCTCTCTTGATACCATCCGTTCCATGAATCTTGCCGAGTCAATCCTCGCTTCGGTTCCATCCATGCTGAAACAGGACGGGAATCTTGTCATGAAGATCTTCCAGGGTGGTGGCGAACAGGAGGTGCTTGCAAAGATGCGAAACCTCTTCCTGACCGTGAAGACCCTCAAACCGAAAGCCTGCAGAAAGGATTCATTTGAAACGTTTCTGATAGGCCTGAAGAGAAAGGAGCTATGCCCATGAACCGTTTATTCAATGAACACAGCGCCCTGCTGATAATCGATGTACAGAATGATTTCTGCAGCGGTGGTGCCCTGGCAGTACCTGACGGTGATCAGGTAGTACCCGTCATCAACTCCCTGACCAGCCATTTCAGCACTGTTGTTGCGACCCAGGACTGGCACCCGCAACGGCACATCTCCTTTGCGGCATCACATGCCGGAAAGCAGCCGTATGAGACTGTACCGTTCATGGAGACCGAGCAACTGCTGTGGCCAACCCACTGTGTTGCGGGAACGAGAGGGGCTGCCTTTCACCCGGACCTTGTTACAACCTCCTGCAGCCTTATCCTGAGAAAGGGACTGAATCCGGAGACAGACTCCTATTCAGCCTTCTATGAAAATGACCGGACCACCGAGACCGGGCTGGCAGGATTTTTCCGGTCCAGGAAGATACGTCATATAGCCATGTGCGGGCTTGCAACTGATTATTGTGTCTTTTTCTCGGTACAGGATGCTGTAAACCTCGGTTTCGACGTAACCCTGATCACAGATGCAACAAAAGGGGTCGACGTTCCCGAAGGAAGTCTGAAGCAGTCGCTTGCGACTATGGAAAAGAGTGGTGTCAGCATGATGAATTCAGCTGAAGCAGGGCGGCGGCTGCAGCCATAGCAGGCAGGCCCCTGACGCCAATGTCGCTGCTCTCACAAGATACCGCCGGGATTACTCGAATAGATAAGATAAACCACCAGCAGAGCCGTACCGAGGGCAAAGGCCACAAACAAACCCTGGAAACTCCGTGGTCGCGAACGTATATAGCTGAGCAGATCACCTCCCTTCCGACTCGTGGCTAGCAGGAAGAGCACTGTACCGGAAAGCAGGGTTATCACGGTCTTCAGCATGCTACTCCCGGAATAGAGCTGCAGGGTATATGGCAACGGTTCTGTACCGGGAACGGCAAGAAGCTGCATAACCCAACGAAAGATCAGTGGTGCAGCAACTCCCCCGGCAATACAGAGAATGGCTAAAAATGCTTCCGCCAGCTGCAGTGCCGGCAGGAAACGGACCGCTATACCCGCAGGCTCTCTGGTCGGAGCAGCAGAGTTGGCGGGGGACGGGACAAATATCCGCGAGAGCTTTATAAAGGATGCTACGGTTCCTATCCCGGCTGCAAAGAGGATCCAGTAGAGCATGGATGATACCCGGATTCCTCCGGACAGCTCGGAAGCGAAATAGTTGAGGGTTGAACCTAGCGCGCTCTTGCTGGCAAATCCGTTCAGCGGCGGGACAGCACTGATTGCCAAAGCTCCCACAAAAAATCCCACAGCAGTGACCGGAACCCGTTCACCGGCCTCTCTGAGCCGCTGCCCTGCACCCCGCAGCCGGTAGACATTTCGTTCCCCGGCACAGTCACATACTGTTCCGACAGTCAGGAAGAGCAGTCCCTTGAAGAGAGCGTGAAAGAGGGCATGCAGGAAGGCCGCTGCCATCAGCACCAGTCCGGGACCTCTGCCCGGACCAAGCGAGAGCGAGACTCCCCAGGCACAGACCACATAGCCGATCTGGCTGATGGAGTGGTAGGCCAGTAGACGCTTGGCGTCCTTCTGAGCCAAAGCCAGGACCACCCCGAGCAGTGCGGTTACTGCTCCGGCGAACCCCATGAGCTCACCTGCCGATGCTCCTGAGGGCATGATAAGCAGCACCCGTGAGAGGGCGAACAGCGGGGTCTTTATCAACACCCCGGAGAGTACCGCTGATACCGCATGGGGTGCCAGGGCATGGGCATCGGGCAGCCATCCGTAGAGCGGCATCACCGCAACCCGCATAGCAACCGCTGCTGTGATCAGAGCAAGGGATATCATCGCCGGAGTACCGCCTCCATCAGGCAGGGCAGCAAGTCCCTCCGCAATTGCCGCATAGGAGAGCGAACCGGTAAGCCGGTAGAAGCCGAAGACCCCCAGCAGAAAGAAGACCATTGCCGCGGCACTCACCATCAGATAGGAGAAGGATGCCAGCATGGCCCCCGGTTTGTCAGAAGCGGCAACAAGCACATACGAGGCAATCCCCAGCACCTCAAGACAGACAAAAAGGTTGAACAGATCTGCCGTCATTACCGTTGCCGCCAGCGCTGCAGTCTGAATAAGAAAGATCATGAAGAAGGTTTTATCCCGTGGACCGGCACCGAAAGCATACAGTGCAGCCGCCCCGGCAACAGAATATCCAAGTACATTCACCAGCCATGCAAGACCATCGAAACTGTACAGGATACCGACCCCTTCAAACCAGCCTCCCACCACTCCGCTGTAGACACCACCGGTTGCGATCCCGGGAAAGAGAACAGCCAGGGTTACCCAGGGCAGTACCAATCCGGATACCAGGCCTATGCCGGTAAGCACATTTCCAGAACGTCCCGGCAGAAAGGCCTTGGCTATGAATATCAGGGCAGCTCCCAGCAGGGGCAGCACCACCGGACCGAAAACCAGCTGATCGGCACTCATTCCACATCTCCATTGAGGCGATTGCGGATGGTATCTATATGGAGCGAACCGGTGGCACTGTAGAGCCGGTAGGCCAGAGCCAGCGCAAGTGCCGTAATGCAGACACCGATTACAATTGCCGTCAGCATCAGCGCCTGGGGGATCGGGTCTACCACATCCTCAATTCCGGCCTCCATGATGGGAGTGTGCGCTCCGATACGCGCTCCCTCGATAACAAAGAGCATCACTGCAGCACTGTTCATCAGTGTCAGCCCGAAAATCTTGTGGATAATGTTCTTTCGTGCAAGGATGCCCCAGAAACCGACAAGAAAGAGCAGGAGCAGCAGTATCCGTTCAGCAGCTATCGTTATGGTAAGGGTCATGAATACTCCCCCTTCCCCAGCATGGCAATACACATGAACCCTATACCGGCTCCCACTTTCATCCCGATTATCCCGTTAAGCAAGATGATGAAGCCAGCCGGCAGCTGGTTGAAAGCAACCAGCGGATTTGAGAAATAACCGGCTGCCGCTCCGTTTCCGGAACCAAAGAACATACCGCTCAGTGATGCCGCCATCAGCAGCAGGAAAGCAGCTGCCTCTATCCGGGCCAGTACACCGGCCCGGGTAATCCGGGTGTAGGCTCCCCTTCGGTTGCCAAGCGCAAGGAAGACTATTCCCGAAGCAATGACAACTCCACCCTGGAAGCCGCCGCCCGGTGAGAGGTGACCGTAGAGCATGACATATATCCCGAACAGGAGGACTATGGGACCCAGCTTGCTGGTAACCGCCTCAACCAGGTGTGTCCGCAACAGCCTGCTCTGCCTGGGGCTGTCCGGGGCGGGACCTCCTTCGGCTCGAGTTTCGGTTCCGAAACCATGGGCCAGCCCACCCCCTGCTCGTGCAGCTATCCTGATGGTTCCACTGACAGCAATCAGCAGCACAATTGTCTCACCCAGCGTGTCAAATGCCCGGTATCCCAGATAGATGGCACTGACCAGGTTCGGTGCACCGGTCTCCGCCTCTCCCCTGTGTTCAAGATGATCGCGCGCTGCTGACGGCCAGGGCTGATCGGAAAGAAACAGCGGTAGCAGTACCAGGGCTACGGCAGCAAGGGCAACCGTCGCAGCTATGGCAGATCCTGTACGGATTGCCGGTTTCTGCCTGTCCTGGGATGAAGTTGCTGCTGGCGGTATGGAAGCGCTCATTCCTTTTTGTCTCTCCTGGCGGTCATTCTGATAGCCCAGACAAAGACAACTGTCGAGACACCTGCCCCGACCGCAGCTTCGGTAATGGCAACATCGGGAGCATGCAGCAGGTAGAATAGCACTGCCGAGAGCAGGCTGATGGCAGAAAGGGCAATAACACCGTGCAGAAGATCCCGGGATACCAGTGAAAACACCCCCAGCACCAGAATCAGTATGAGTATGGGAATTGTCATGATTTTTTCCTCCTTGCTGGTTTCGGCAGGCTTCTGTGACCTTCCCGGAGCTGCCACTGCCGATTTGCCGGTGGATGCCAGATATCAACATCTGCATTCCAGGCAAATCGGGCTACAATGTGCGATCCCGTAGGTGCCGAAAAGAGAAAGAAAATCCCGATGATGATTACCCTGGCGGTGACCGCAGGTGTAGGAGCTAAGGCCAGGGCACCGATAAAACAGGAGAAGACAGCTGTTGTACCACACAAAGATCCAGACTGAAGACGGGCATATGCACCGGGAAAACGGAAAAGTCCCACTATCCCGCCCACGCCGAATCCGATCGCTGTGACGAAGGCAACTGCTGCGATGATATCACGTACTGCTGGTATCATGATCTGACTCCCGGATACTTTGCATCGTTATCGGCCTTGTCTGCTTCCCCGGGGTCCTCTTCCGGACGCAGCCGATCCTTGAGAAACCGTGATATCGCAAGAAACCCGAGAAACCCGAAGATGTCATATACCAGGGCGACATCTAGATATATCGAACGGCCGCGCCGTACTCCCCGCAGCACCAGAAAGGCAAGCACCACCCCGGAGAGAATGTTCAGGGCTACCAGCCGGTCGGCCGCCGAGGGACCGATGAGCAGCCGGACAATACAGCCGGCAGCACAGGCAAGGAGAAACCACTGCATGATATCCAGCATGAGGGCACCGAAATCAGTCATGGCCATACCCTCCGCAGGTATTTCTCCATCCGTCCCTTTACCTGCTCACCGGCCGCCTTGGCATGGCTGGTCGTACTGAAAAACCAGTGGACGGTAAGGTGATCATCATTGAGATCAAGTGTTATGGTCCCGGGAGTGAGCGTGATGGCATTTGCCAGTACCATCCTGGCCAGATCGGATTTCAGCCTGGTACGGAAATGGACGATCCGGGGATTGGCCCTGCCGCTGATGACAGCCCGCAGCATCATCCAGCTTGACTGATAGAGAAAGAAGACCAGCATGCCGAGAAACAGTACCAGATACAGGGGATTTGGAAGAAAAGAGCGCAAACGGGGCTCATAATGGGCAATGAAGAGATCGTAGGTAAGCAGGCCGACAACCAGAGCTCCTATGAAACCCGCTATCAGTGAGAAGGGGGTAAAGCTGGCAGTGAACAGCAGCCAGACCGCAAGCATGGTGACAGTTGTCATTATCACCCGCACAATCCGCCAGCGCCTTTCAATCGCTTAATTCCAGTAGATTGGTCAGGCCGGCCAGCGGGCTGAGGTCCCTCAGCGGGTTCCACTGGAGATTCAAGACGGATAAAGATGTGGCATGCTCTAGGCCAGTGAGGTCGGTGATACTACGATGGTTGGCATCGAGGGTCTGTAGTAGTGCTATTTGCGCCGGTGTTGGATCGTCGTTTGTCTCAATGCCAAAATCGTTCCATAATGCTTCACCCACGGCCGCTCTGAGGCCGTTGTGAGGGATGGTGGCGTTGCAGACGTAGTCATATTCGACCGTCAATTCAGGATTGTTGACCAGGATATCAAGAATGTGAATGCAATAAGAGTCCGGACTGAGGGGATTGGCCTCAAGGCGCAGCCTCCGGAGATTCGTTAGCCCCGTCAAGGGACTGATATCACTTATCAGATTCGACTCAGCCAGAAGCCTTTCGAGCATGGCCATGTTCTCAATCGGGGAAAGGTTCTCCACCTGATTGTGATTGATTTCCAGTACATTGAGATTCAGCCCCATAATGGGGCTAAGATCAGAGATGAAGTTATGCTCAAGATTCAAGGAGGATAACATGCCTAAGTTCGACAGGTAACTGATGTCAACCACATGATTATATCCTATGTTGAGTACTTGGAGTTGGGTCAGGTACTCAAGCGGAGATATATCACTATAGTCGTTGTAGTTGATATTCAGAAAGTACAGATAGGTTAAACCCGCCAGGGGGGACAAATCTGTGATTCGGTGATTCCAACCTAAGTTAAGGGACTCCAAGCCAGTGAATCCACTTAACAAAGTGATATCACTTATCTGATTACGACTTGCATTTAACTTCCGAAGAACCGGCGCACCTTCTAGCCCGGCAAGACTTGTCAGTTGATTGTTTCC
>CAZSBC010000038.1:0-7729 GCA_964605195.1 uncultured Spirochaetales bacterium
CTGCCCTTGAGCAACCGTCCTGGGGTTGTTGAGCTGATATCCTGGTATAGCCAACCAATAACTGATGAAATTGAATAGAATTATGTAACTTTTCACTTGAAAATAGGTATTACTTATACAATTATTCTGTTGACAAATACTTGGATTTATACTAAAACGTGTCATCATATTATTGAGTGCCGGGAGGATCTGATCGTGGATGCTGCTTTTATTAGTGAGATGGAGAAGCGACTGCTTGAACTGCAGGAGGAGATTCTCAAGTCATTTATTTCAGAAAACGAAGACTTCAAAAAACTTGTCAGTGGGATGGATATCAAGGATCTCGGTGATATCGCCGCTGATGACATCATGTGCCGCAAGATGGAAGCTTTGAACCAGCATGAAACCAATCGGCTGCGCAGCATTGAATCCGCGCTGGCCCGATTGAAGAACGGACGCTACGGTATCTGTCTCAGTTGCGGGAAAACCATTCCGCTTGACAGATTGCGGGCTATCCCGTATGCAGTGCTGTGCGTAGGCTGCAAGAGCGGACAGGAAGACAGCCGGAAACGTCGCGCCTGACCGTTATCTCTGAAAGTCAGATATGTTTCCTACCCCCTTACGAAGGGATTGCTCCGCTTCTCATGCCCTAATGTTGTTGCCTCCCCGTGCCCGGGAAATACTGCCATTTCGTCGGGAAAGCTGTAGAGAATATTCCTGATTGATGCCTTGAGATCAATGCTGTTCCCACCACTGAAATCCGAACGCCCGATTGACTCCCTGAAGAGTGTATCGCCACTGAAGATCACCCCCTGCTCGGTGGAGATATAGCAGAGGGCTTCACGGGCATGCCCTGGTGTGTGGAAGGCGGCAAGTGAGGTCCCGGGTATGGGTGTCCCGTCTTCTCTGATGCTGTCGGTAGCCTCTGGAAGTTGTACAAGCACATCCGCATAGGAGTCCCCAAGACCGGGAGACATGCTGTTGAGAACCGCTATCTGGGCCCTGCCGCCTGATGGTCCCAGGGCTCTTCTGCCCTCTTCATGCGTGTAGACGGGAAGCTCCCCGTCAAAGCGGGCATACAGATCGGTAAGGGCAAGGATGTGATCGAAGTGAATGTGCGTAAGCAGGATACCGGCTATACCACCTGAATCCTGCTTTGCAGCAGTAATGATCCGGTCGGCATCACCACCCGGATCAATGATCCAGCCGGGATGATCTTCTGCTTCACGGTAAATATAGCAGTTGGTGCCCAGGATACCGACCTGGAGTGTGATGATTGAGCACTGCATTATCAATCCTTCTTTTTAGCGAAATCACAGGTAAGAGTACGTCCGCGGAAGGTAATCCCGTGGAGCTTTTCAATGGCCTGCGGAGCATAGCCGTCAGCTACAGTGACAAACGAGAATTTATCAAGCACCTTGATACCAATGATATGCTCCTGGGCAATCCCCCCCTCCTGTTGAAACAGGGTTGAGAGATCCTTGGGGAAAACCCGCCTGTTTTTACCTGTGCTAAGGAAGAGGGTAGTTCCTTCTGGAAGTTCCTGCTTGCCGGAGGAAGCTGACTTCATACGCCGCTTACCAGGTTTTGCGGTTTCCCCGAGATAGTCACGCAGCAGATAGGCAGTGATATAACGTCGCATAGAGAGGGGGACCTCTCTCTTGATGAGCTTACGGATAGCCTGCAGCTCCTCAGGATGCTTGTCCTTCTGTATCCTTTCTACGAGAATTTTAATCTTTCCTGCGATGCGCTGCTGCTGATCAGCCTCGCCATTTTGCGCTCTCAGTGATTCTTTCATGGTTACATACTCCTTTAAGGTTCTGCAGAATGGGTTGTCTGTATCCCTGGCCAGGCAATACAGGTTGGTGATGAGGGGTGAGATGAGCAGCCGTGTGATCCATTCTGCAGTGATTGGTGTAGATGTGGAATCAAGATTGTAGAAAATTACGGCTGTTGGCTGAATGCTGTCAGGCAGGGTTTCAGTGACAGAGTAGGCCTCTCCCAGTACAGCAGGATATTCTTTCTTCAACAGTGATCGGATTTTTTTTCTCTCCCCGGTGTTCCGGCAGATAACCAGCAGATGGTTGCTTTCGCCCCAGGCGTAGACAGTATCTATGATGTGTTCAGGTTGCAGGTTGCTGAAATACCCGGTATACACACACTTCCGGACCATTCCCCAGTCAGCCCAGGTTATGACCCGTGGACGGTACAGGATGGGTTTTAAGGGGCTGCTTTCAGCCCTCTCAGTGAAGAGAACCGCCTGAGGATGCCTGGTGAACTTAGTGAAGATGAACTGCACATCATGCAGGAATCCCGATGTATCTTCTGGATTGATGTGATTGAGAATGGTGATGCTTCCGACCTGATCCATGGCAATATTATCGCGTCGCAGATGGTCGATCAGGCGTTCGGGTGTAGAGATCAGGATGTCATAGGGTCTAGATAAGCGATGCAGCTCCTCTCTGACCGAAGTACTGAACCCGATCGCAACAACCACTGGCATCTTCTCTGCCAACTTTGGCAGGCAATCTGGCTGGGGCTCGGGGCTAATGATGATATGAAATTTGGTCGACCCGCGTGGTTGCTCCGAAGACCATCTGGTAAGCAGTGCCAACATAGCAGCTTCAGCTGGTTTCTGTTCGGGAGGAGTCTCGATAATCAGATCCTGTCGCTCAATGGCGGCAATGTAGGGAACAAACTGATGCAGAAGCGTAGAGGGAGTGATACCCGAGGTCCTGCACTGGGTATGAAATATACTGGTCAGTTCGTCTGTTCTCAGTCTCACACTCACACTATTCCACCGTATCAACGTCAGCCAGTCAGAACAATGTCAGAGTGACTGGATCGGCACCCCGCTATGCCGTGTATGAATGGCAGGTTATGGCGGAATTTCCAGCTGCCGTGTATCATATCGCCGGTAGAGATAGCAGTCTATTACCGTGTATATGCATGCAATCAAGCCAAGAGTGGCCCTGCATTTATCAGGATATAAGCACTCTTTAGCTTTGTCAAGGAAGGCGTTCTATGCTAATATGCAATTAGTTGCTGCCTGGTGACGTCAGGCGAACCGTAACTCATAGTTTGGTTGGTACCTGATCCACCGGATGATGGGTTGTCTGCAGAAGCAGTTTCCAAGGATAAGGAGTATGCATGGAAAGCATGAATACCCGAATTGCGGATTATCGGAAGGAGATATCCGGAATTCTCTCTGAACTTGAAGTGCAGTTCGAACAGCTCGGAAAGATTCTGGCAAGCTTTTCTACGCCCAAGTTCATAGAAGCCAAGGAGATGAAGACCCGTATCAAAGCCATGGAAGAGGATGTCGATGCCCTCGACATGAAGATCTCCGAGATCAAGACCGCCCAGGAGAAAAGTACGGCCGCCAGGGAGGAGATCGGGCAGATTGAACAGCGGCTTTCCGCCATAGACGTTGAAAAAAACTCCCTCTACAGCAGGATAGGTGTTATTGCCTACGAAGAGTACACTGCAGGCTCACTAGGGGAGGAGTTCTCCCTGCTGTTCACCTCCGTATCACATCAGAACAGCGACCTCACCAGATTCCAGAAAGAGCTAAAAGAGAACGAACTGCGCTTTGTTGCAGCTCCATTTTTCGAGAAGATGTCACTGCGGCTCAAGCGAAACAAATTGAAGAGTGAAATCCAGAAGCTGGATTCAGCCCGGGAAGACCTCTTCCGCAAAGCTGGCAAACAGATTGTGACATCTGATCATATCAAGCAGGTAAAGAGCCGGAATGCCATCATTATCTATGAAGATTACAAGCGGCTTGGTATAGAGGGTACGCGACTCTATGATCAGATGGAATCCCTGAAGCAGGAGCGCCAGCAGCATGAGGAAATCCTCCTGAAAGCAGGAGTGACCGGGACGATCGAGACCCGGGTAGAGGAGTTGTCCAAGAACCGCAATCTCTACTACTCGAATCTGCAAGTGCTCTATGTGGATCTTGCCCACTTCATGCTGGAGCATCCTGAGGAGATGGCCAAAGTGGAGGAGATCCCGGAGGCTGAGAACAATCTCAAGCATATCCACAAACTGGAACGCAAGCAGCAGGAGCTTGAACAGAAGATTACCAGGCTTGAAGCCCAGATACGAATCAAGGAACTTGAGGGGCTCATAAAAAGCGACCAGGACCGGGTGGAGCATCTCAACGGACAGATTGCCCTGCTCACCCGACAGATACAGGAGATCAAGGACAAGGTGACGCAGAACAGGAAGCAGATTGTCAATCTGAAAAAGATAGCAGGCAAAGAGCTAGAGTGACCATCCCGTATACAGGCAGATTGCCAGATGAACAAAAACAGCAACGGCAGTAAACGGCAGAAGGGGCAAACCGGCGGTTCAGTCAAGAACGGTATACAAAGGACGGAACAGCCGGAACTGTTCAGTAACGAGGCCTATGGTACCAACGGAGATCAGCAGGAAACCTCCTACCCGGATGAATTCCGCGGCAGCCTGCAGTCATCTTCACGGGCAACCCGAATCCTGGCACGTCAGGCAGCTGAAGAGGCCATGGATTTCTCCTCCACAGGCAAACAGCCCGCAAACGGAAAACCTTCCCGGAAACGGGCTACAAGCACTACAGCCGTAAAAAAAACTTCCCGTCCGAAGAAAAAACAAACAGCTTCTGCCCGTAAGCACCGTCGTGAGATGCGTAAATTCATCGTGATATCATCTGCGCTGCTCCTTATTGCTGTAGCATTGATTCTCATGACCATCCTGAGAGATTCCAGGCAGTTCGATGTTCCGGTGCAGACTGCTGAGGGACCGGTACCCTACATTGACCCCGATACTCCCTTCAGCGGGGAGCTGCGTCTCTTCATCAGACCGGGGATGAAGGCCGTGGAAGTATGCCGGCTCCTGGACAGTGCCGGTGTGGTATCAAGCGCATCCAGACTCCAGCGCTATCTCATTGCCAACGAACTGGATACAAAGATACGATCCGGTCCCATATTTCTTCCCCGGGAAATGCAGGTCGAAGATGCGGCAGCTGCATTGGCAAGGGGCTACTGGCAGCATCCGATACTTATGATCTATGACGGCTATACAGTTTCCCAGATAGATCGCTATCTGTACGGATTATCACTCGCTGCAGAGGGGGAGTTCACAGCTGCTGCCCAGCAGCTTGCAGAGACTGAGGGGCTTGAGTTTGCAGAAGGGTATTTTTATCCTGATGAGTATATCCTTCAGAGCATAGATGAGGCTGCAGCGGTACTGGCTGCCCAGATGTTTGGAAGATTTCAGATCATTACCAGTGATCTGACCGAGCAGCTCCAGCTGGTTGGAAGAACCCTTGAAGAGGTAGTGATAGTGGCATCCATGATACAGCGGGAGACAGCCAATCCCGGTGAGATGCCCATGATAGCGGGCATCATCTGGAAAAGGCTTGATGAAGGAATCCCCCTGGGTATCGATGCGACGACCCGCTACGAGATCGATGACTGGAGCAACCCCCTGACCAAAGAGGTCCTGAACACGATAACGCCCTATAATACCCGGCGCAAGCGTGGGCTTCCTCCCACCGCCATAGCTAATCCAGGCTTTGATGCGCTGCAGGCGGCTGCCTTTCCCCGGCAGTCGCCTTACTATTTCTACCTGCATGACGGTAGTGCACAGATTCATTATGCCGTGACATATGATGAGCACCTGGAGAATGTGGAGAAATATCTGCAATGATCATGCTATGAACGATATTGAGAACGAGGAGTTAATGATGATTGAAATTGATCCCCAACGCTGTACCGGCTGTGAAATCTGTGTGGAGATCTGTCCTGCCTTCTGCCTGGAGATGGATACAGCTGCAGGGAAACCCTACCAGCTTCCACCTGCGACAGCCCGCTGTATCCTCTGTGGCCACTGCATTGCCGTCTGTCCTCACGGAGCACTCTCCATGGATTCCATGAACATTGCTGATACACCGGAAATAGTTACGGAGATACTGCCTTCAGCAGAATCGGTAGAGCTGCTGATGCGATCCCGCCGTTCAATTCGGAAATTCAGTAAGAAACGTATACCGCACGAACTGTTCGAGCAGCTGCTTGATACAGCCAGGTATGCCCCAACAGCGATAAATGCGCAGAAGGTGCATTGGCGGGTATATGAAAAGCGCTCTGATGTCCACCAGCTTGCAGTCCAGATTAATGACTGGATGCTTACTGTGGCCGACCGTGAGGAGAACAGTGCCCGGGCAGCCAAGATACGCAGGCTCAATGAACGCTGGAAGGATGGCATTGACTGGGCCCTGCGCGCTGCTCCCCACCTGATCATCTCCTATGGGAATCCCCAGGGCATAAGTGACGGCATCATCGCCCTGACATACCTTGAGCTCTATGCTGCTTCAATGGGAATCGGGACCTGCTGGGCCGGCTACCTGACAGGTGCCGCGGCCAGGTACTCCCCGCTGCAGGAGGTGCTCGCCCTGCCTGACGGGGAGGTGCTCTACGGCGGCCTGATGATCGGATATCCGCAGTACCGCTACCTGCGCATTCCGGAGAGAAAGCCGCTGCAGTGCGACTGGGTGCGGTGAGATAAAAAAACAGCAGCTTGACCATGAATGTGAGAGCTGCTGTTCCGAGTACCGGTGATCGGACTTGAACCGATACGAGGCTACCCTCAATAGATTTTGAATCTATCGTGTCTACCAATTTCACCACACCGGCATATGTATGAATCCATACAGTATCGCAATTCTGTTTTTTTTTCAATCTGTACCTGTGAAAATCATCTGGCGAGAAAATCCTATGGATTGCACCATACCCTTGTGATAAAATAGGTGTGTATCGGAGGTGTCCTATGAAGAAGATGATAGCGCCGACATTTTTTGCACTGCTTTTCATCGCCATTATTGCACTCTACATCAGGCTTGTGCTGCACCTGCCGATCGCAGCTGTGTACAAAGCCCTGATAGCTGCCGGTCTTGGAGCACTTGCTGTTGCAATGGGATATGTGCTTTTCAAGCGACGGAGGGAAATTGAAGAGGAGGATCAGGATGATCTTGGTAAATACTGATTATATCAGCGGAAAGAAACTGCAGACACTCTCGATTGTGAAGGGATCAACTATCCAGTCCAAACATCTCGGCAAGGATATACTTGCTGGGCTGAAGACAATTGTCGGCGGAGAGTTGGACGGGTACTCGGAGATGCTCAACGAAGCCCGTGCCCTGGCGACCAAGCGGATGGTTGCTGAGGCCGAGGGTCTCAAGGCCGATGCAGTGGTGAATATCAGGTATGCGACTAGCAACATCATGCAGGGAGCTGCCGAGGTTCTGGTGTACGGTACGGCGGTCACCTTCGTTGAGTAGCGTGGAGCCAAGACAGTACAAGGCAGCTGCAGAATCTCACGAAACATGGTATACTGAGCCAATTGCTTAGTGTAGTCGAGCATGTACCTTGGAAGCATTTAAAGCAATTGGCTTTATGGCTTCTTGCAGAAGTCAACCTTTTTGCAAGAAGCTCTACAGATACAGAATACGGGTTCCGAGATCTGAAACTGCCAGTTCGATGAAACCTCCTGCATTCCGGGACCTTTTACTGCAGAGAAGCAAGACCTGATCCACAATCAGGTCCCGGGAGGGTTGATGTACGGGAAACAGTCGAAGCAGTTGGGGTTTGATGAATTTTATACTCCGTTCGGTGGATATATCAACAACAGCAACCGCTGGGTTCAGATGAGCCGGCTGCTTCCCTGGGAGCAGCTTGAAGCAGATTATGCCAATCAGTTCAATGCCAAGGAG
>CAZSBC010000038.1:7739-22153 GCA_964605195.1 uncultured Spirochaetales bacterium
AAACCGTTCAGGATGGCTCTGGGCGCACTCCTGATAAAGCATATGCTGGGTGTCAGCGATCGGGAAGTCGTGGAGCTGATAGCGGAGAACCACTATATGCAGTACTTCATAGGCCTGGATGCCTACCGGGACGCACCTCCGTTCGATCCAAGTCTGCTGGTGCATTTCAGGAGACGCCTGGGTGAGGACGTGGTAAGGGCAGCTATGCGGATACTGCATAAGAAGCATCGTTCCCACCAATAATAAGCATTGATCAACACAAACTTGTTGGAGCAGTAATGTCCAGTCACAACACCCAGTACCGAGCCTGCAGACTCTGTCCCCGTCGCTGTGGAGTTGACCGTACCGGGGGAGATCTGGGGTATTGCAGGGAGGGGAGTACGCTTCGTCTTGCCTTTGCCGGCATACACCGTGGAGAGGAGCCCCCGATAAGCATCACCGATGAACCCTTTTCTGGATCAGGCACCATCTTTGTTACCGGGTGTCCTCTCGGGTGCAGCTTCTGCCAGAACTGCCAGCTCAGCGGATCTGCACGGAGCCGTATGGGCCGGGAGGTTGCAATGGAGGAGTTCGCTGCCATCAGCCTGCTTCTCCAGCAGCGGGGTGCTGCGAATATAAACATCGTGACCGGAACGCATTTCATACCCTCACTGGCCTCAGGGCTGGAGCTTGCCCGCAGGCGCGGACTACGTATCCCCATTGTTTGGAACACCTCGTCATTCGAGACCTTGGAAGCACTTGAGCACATAGCCCCGCATGTCGATATATTCCTTGCAGATTTCAAGTGGAGCTCTGATACAGAGAGCCTGCGATACTGCGGTACCGGAAGCTACCCAGCTGCCGCCAGGGAGGCGATCCGGAAAATGGCCGCACTCCGTCCGTTATCCTATGACGGGGAGCTGCTGCGCGGGGGAACCATAGTACGCCACCTGGTGATGCCGGGACACCTGAAGGAGAGTATACGTACGCTCACCTGGTATGCCGAGCATCTGAAGGAGTCCACGCTGCTCTCCCTGATGGTCCAGTTTGTTGATACTCATCGAACAGGAGGAGACGCTGAGCCTTCGATCAGCAGGAACTCGTATAATTATCTGCTGCAGCTGCTGGATGATCTCGGTATTGATGACGGGTTCATACAGGAGCCGGAAGTCAATATCCATACCGACTGGGTTCCCGATTTCTTGCGAAGGAATCCCTTTCCGGAATCCTTCTGTGACCCGGTCTGGCACTGGAAATACGGCTTCCTGGAGTAGGGTTGTCTACTCCATCTCCGGTCCAATTGAAGTTCCCTCAAAGGGCTCATGCTGGAGGATCCTGACGAGGTTCGGCAGATTCCGACCCGCTGCGGCAATGACCTCCAGGCCAATCTCGGCAGCCCGCTTTGCCGCAATGGGATCAAAGGGGAGATTGGATCCCGGAACCCAGGTACTGCCCACCATCTGACGAAAGGCCTTCCAGCCGATGTGGTCCAGAGGGAGGGCATCGGGATCAAGCTTGGGATCAGCGGTATAGACCTTGCTGATATTTGATAGATTGATGACCCTGTCTGCACCGAACCGTTCTGCAAGGACAACGGCATCGTTGTCGGATGAGAAGCCCGGTTTCCAGCCGGCTGCGGTGAGAATCCTGCCAGTGAACTGAAAGTCTGCCGTGGGATCGGTTACCAGCGGGTCAAGGCAAACCTCTTCGAATATGGCACGGACCAGCTCCCCATTGAGCCGGGTTGCAGCTATCCCTATCCAGTCCAGACCGCTGTTGCTCGGGTTCTCTATGATCTTGCCGTATGCCAGCTGATACGCCCGTGCCGGGGCGCCGCCACCGGTGACGATGATCAGTTTCCGCTGATTGTCTTCCCCGAGATATTTCATGATTACCTCTCTGAATTCAGCCAGGAATGCATGATCCACCGCATCCGGGGAAACTATTGATCCTCCAAGGGAAATGACTGCCAGTTCACTCATGTATCACTACCTCTCTCTTAGTCGGTTATCTTGCTGTCTACTATATATATGACACAGATTGCGGCCAGAATGCAAGGGTGTGATCCGCACCTTCCAGCAGCCAGACAGCCCTCAGTTTTTGTTTTGCCGACTGATGAAACCCAACCCCTTTGAATGTATCAGCGCATCAAAATATTCACATTAAAGCATCAGACATATAGGATAAGCGTATGAGAATAACCATTGCCCTGGACGATGAAGTCACTGCAATGATTCGGGAAATTCAGGAAGCAGAAGGGAAGAAGTTCAAGGAGGGTATACACGAGCTCTTAGGCTTAGGTCAGGATTGGTAGGGAGACACACTGGGACCATAGATACTGAGAGGTATAAGATGCCATTGCTCGCTATAAGTTCTCTATGTTATCCATCCCCGGATTCGATAGCAGATGTGCTTGAGTCTGCCGAGGTAGTCAACTATTCTTGATCATACTTGATGCCAACATAATGATCTCTGCTGCTGTTTCGATTGTTCCCCGGCATGGCCGGGCAGCGGAATGGCTTGATTCGATGCTGACCGAATCTGCACCGGTCGGTATGCCCTGGAGTTTGTTTCCATCATTGATGCGTATAGTAACGAATGCAAGGATATTCAATCCCCCGGCTTCACCAAGGCAGGCCTGGGAGACCGCAATATACTGGCTGAACTGCAGGCCCGTATGGGTTCCTCAGCCATCGGCAGGTTTTCCGGCAGTAATGACCAAGCTGATCGCGGGAACAGCTCCGCAGGGGAACCTGGTACCGGATGCGTTCTTGGCGGGACTGGTAATTGACCATGGGGTAACGCTCTGCTTGGCAGATCCCAAGTTTGCCCGGTTTCCCGGGCTTGCATGGAAGAACCCTCTGGCAGACGCAGTAAGCAGCTGCTCCGGAAGTATGTACATGGTGCTGAGTGGTCCTGAAGCTGCATCACTGTGTTTTGCTTTTGCTGTGTCGCAGGTGGTACGAGTTTCTTGGTGCGGTGAGCAAGCGGGAGGACCTGATCTGCTTCTCAGTAAATCAGGTCCCGGTTCTGCAATATGCCCATTTCATCTGCTATTGCATCGTTACCTTGTTACCTGACAGACTTGAGCGAGTAGCTGCCTGTATCCAGCGGTGGAAGCGTACCTCCGGGCAGTTTTTCTATGTATTCCTTCAGCGGAACGTAGTAGAGTATGTAGGTGTCTTCAAACTTGGCCTCATCGGCTGCGCGGACGGCAGCAAACTCAAGGTAGTTGTCCTTTCCGAGAGCCGTGAACGAATTGGTACTTACAGTATAGATTTCCTTGAGGCTGATCGGTGACCACTTTCCTGTCTTCCGGTCCTGGACATCAACGTTGGTAATGACTTCATTCTCCCCACCTGTAAGGTTCACATCATAACGGAGACCAGCCGAATAGGGGAAAGCTCCCGTGGAGCCCGAGTTCAGGGAGTAGTAGGCTGCCTGGTTGAGCACCCTGACAATCTCCTCCCCGGTCATGTCAAGCATGACTACGGTGTTGGAGAACGGAAGTGCCGAAATGGCATCTCCGACAGTGAACTTACCTTCGAGGAACTGGGTGCGGACACCCCCGGCATTCTGGATGGCAACATCAATCCTGGGATTGGCCTGCTTGAAGGCCTCTGCCACCACGTAGGCTGCATAACTACCGGTAGGAGTCTGGCCTGCAGCAAATGGTGTGGGGATCCGTGTATAGCCCATGGTCTCAGATATGGTGCCAATCTGTTCGTTTCTGCGGGATTCTATCTCATCCCGATAGGGCTTCAGAATGTTTTCCACTATTGCAGCAGGAGTCTCATAGCGGAATACCCGGGAAGCGGCGACTGTCTTCAGGATCGAATCACGAACTTCAGGTGATACCTCGACACGGTTGCCTTCGGCATCCTTCTGGAGAAACGGTCCATCGACGGGTATTACGATATTCCCTTCGGCAGTAATGACGCGTCCGTTCCTGTCAAAATTTATATCGAGAATACCAACTCCGTAGGCATATGACCAGGCGGTAACTATTTGCACGGGATCTCCTTCGGGTCCGATTACCGTTGTCGGGTATTCTCCGAGATTCTCATTCTCCACTCCTTCTTGCGAGTATCCTTCAAACGGTCCTGTCTGACCGTGATAGTCGACTGCAAGCCCGAAGGCTTCAATATCACCGGTACTGTCAAGCAGGGAGTGGGTATCACCGCCGACGATTACATCAAGACCAGCTACGTTCTTTGCAAAGACAATGTCATTGTAGTAACCGACATGGCTGAGAAGAATGATCTTGTTCACTCCCTGGGCCTCCAGTTCGGACACATACTTTCTGGCAGCCTCGATTTCGGGAGTGAAGGTGACATCATCGGAGACGAGGGAAGAGTTCTTCGTCTTCTCAACTTTCAGTATACCGATGATACCGACCTTCTCGCCGTCAATCTCCTTGATAACATAGGGCTTGATCTGATCCCGTACGCGGTAGAGGGGACTGGCCGGTTCCGGCTGCATATTTGAACTGAGAATAGGAAAATTTGCCAATTCAATCAATTCAGCAAGCCGACCGTCTCCCTCGTCGAATTCATGGTTCCCCAGGGTGTAGCCATCTATTCCAAGTGAGTTGAACACCTTGAAATCCGGTTCACCTTTGAAGAACGAGAAATAGAGGGTGCCGTTGAGCTCTCCGCTGTTAAGAACAATCGAATTGGCGTCTCTCTCCTCGTTGATAACCGAGTACAGGCGCGCATATCCGCCTACCTGCAGTCTCGTGGCCGTACCGTCGATCATCAGGTCCATGGTTGAACCGTCAAGGTACGAGTGATGGTCGTTTGTGTGGATTATCCTCACCGATACCGGTGATCCGCTCTCTGCAGATGCCCTTGGCAGGTCCTCAACGCCGGCTGCGAACACCGTGAAAACTGCGAATAGCAACATGCATGTCAATACTGTCCGTCTCCATGTTTTCATCATTTTCCTCCTGGATAATGTATATATATTACGATAAACCCTTTATGTGAGAAAAAGAAGTGTTTGTGGTTCAGGTTTTGTTAAATAGTGGTATGGAGCTATTCAGTGGGTAAAGCTGCTTGCGGGTACATAGCAATATTCCTGCTTTTTTGGTAACAACATAGCAGTATGAACCAGTTTTTCCCAGCGGGGGGTACGGTTTTCTATGTATGAATTAATATTCATGAAAAATAATGCATTATACTTGACTCGAGAAGTATATTACTTCTATGATGGCCCAACTGACACACAATAGCAGTATTAGGAGGCCCTGAGATGAATATGCAGCAGTTCAGTGAGATAGCTCAACTTTCTGACGACCTGAAGACCCTGTTGACGAAAGCGCCATCGGTAGCCCTGGCTACACGTATTGAGGAGCTTGAGGAGCTGGCCTGTGGGGGGAAAGATAGATCCTCATGGACAGTCTCCTACACACTTCCCGATGGCCGTATCGTTGATGAGGTGGAGGTTGTCAGGGTAAAGAACGGAATCAGTGCCAATTATATTGAACCCTATATGCGACGCCGCGATCCCGACTGCATGCTGATTGCGGATGAGAACGCCACGGATAAAACCCGTTTCAGGGATCGTTTCAATACATCCTTCACTGATTTGCGCAGGGAAACTCTGAAGTGGCTCTCAGAGACCGATCTGGCCATTTTTGCCTTCGAGATGGGACAGGATGGACTGGGTGGTGATGCCCTTGCAATCTGTCCGGCGAATGCAGGCTTTTTTGCCCTGGGTCTCGGGCTTCTCCAGGGGATTGTTGATGTGGAACACCTCGGTCGGTCGTTCAAGCCCGCTACTGTCATCTACGTTGCACCACCCTTCAGGCACACCCACTTCGAGGGGAAACAGATAGTCGTGCACAACCGGGGCGCAGCGCATGAAATCTTCTCGTACAACCTCTATCCGGGTCCCAGTGCAAAGAAAGGTGTTTACGGTGCCCTTATCGAGTTGGGAGAGCAGTCGGGTTGGGTAACTGCCCACTGTTCTGCTGTTGAGGTGATAACGCCCTATGACAATATGGTGGGCTTCATGCACGAGGGGGCCAGTGGCGGCGGGAAGAGCGAGATGCTGCAGCAGCCCCATAGAGAACCTGACGGCCGTCTGTTGCTTGGGCATAATTTGGTAACGAACGAGAATCGGTATCTTGAAATTCCCAGGACCTGCGAATTGCATCCTGTCTGTGACGATATGGGTCTCTGTCATCCGGACCTGCAGGATGGGAATGGCAAGCTGTCGCTGGTGGACGCAGAAAGTGCCTGGTTCGTCCGGGTTGACCATATCAGGAAATACGGTACCGATCCGGAACTGGAGCGGCTTACCCTGGACCCAACCCATCCGCAGCTGTTTCTCAACATTGATGCTGTAGCAGGAAGCACAGCCCTCATCTGGGATCATATCCAGGATAAACCGGGGCAGGCCTGTCCCAATCCACGGGTAGTCATTCCCCGGAGCATGGTTCCAAATGCCACGCAGGGTAAGACGGTTATTGATATCCGCTCTTTCGGGGTCCGTACCCCTCCCTGTTCGGCTGAGGAGCCCTCTTATGGAATCCTGGGTCTGCTGCATATTCTTCCTCCTGCCCTTGCATGGCTCTGGCGGATGGTGGCTCCCCGTGGGTATGCAAATCCAAGTATTGTCGACAGGGCAGGGATGAGCAGTGAGGGGGTCGGCAGCTACTGGCCCTTTTCCACCGGCAAGCGGGTTGCTCAGGCCAACCTCCTCCTGAAGCAGTTTCAGGAAGCACCGAAAACGAGGTATGTGCTTACTCCCAATCAACATGTTGGAGCCTGGGAAACCGGCTTCATGCCGCAGTGGCTGGTTCGGGACTACCTTGCCCGTCGCGGGCATGCCCGCTTCAGGCCTGAGCAGATTACCCCCTCCCGCTGTTCACTGCTGGGATATTCGCTGCAGAGCATGCGAATCGAGGGAACCACCATTCCCCAGTGGTTCCTCCAGGTTGACAGGCAACCCGAAGTGGGTGTTGCAGCCTATGACGAGGGGGCACGGATGCTGACGGAGTTCTTTCACCAGCAGCTGAAGAAGTATCTGGAACCCGGATTGGATATGACGGGTCGGAAGATTATCGACTGCTGCCTGTCTGCTGGAACTGTGGAGGATTACAAAACCTTCATGCCGGAAGCGGAACTGTAAGTGCAGTACTGTGAACGCACGGGAAGAGAGTGATGGCTGTCAGGTCGGTTGACTTTTTCACATATCCTTGTACAGTAGAATTATTGACATGAGAGAGTGATATATGAACGGCGAAAACCATAAGTGGACCTTTTTTACCAACCATTCCCACGTACTGTTTTATATCTATTTTCACCCTGAGCTGCCGATGCGGGATATCGCCCGGAAAGTGGGCATCACTGAACGGGCGGTGCATTCCATAATCAAGGATCTTGAAGAGGTTGGTGTCATTACAGTAACAAAAGTGGGCAGGAACAACAGCTATCAGGTCAACCGTGATATTCCCCTCAGGCACAAGATCGAAGCACACAGGAACACCAGCGACCTGCTTGATTTTATCGGCATGCCCGAGGCAAAGCCGGAAGAGGGTGCTTCCTGATTGCACTGGAAGGATGGCGGGAACAGCTGCCATCAGTATGACCATTCAATACATAATCTCTAACACAACTCCTCCAATGTAGTTCAGGACACACCCTGAATACCGCTGGTGCAAGATACCATGTTCATGGCAGCAGAACTCTTGGTTGTTGTTTTCTGGCAATTGCACTATACTGTCTATAGTAATTAATGTTATATAATGCATGGATATAGCATGGGTATAGCATGGGTATAGCATGGATTTTGCTTTTAGTGGGTATGATTTCTATTCTTGTTTTCTGCCCAGCGAAGTGTGAGTATGCTTCATGGAATTCAGGGAACCTATTTCCTGGTTCGCTCAGGACAGAACAGGCAGTAAGGTGATTCGATCATGAAAGGGAAGTCAGATATGCGGTCAGAGGAAGCCAATAAGAGCCTGCAGGAGATCAGAGAAGCATTAATGAGTCTGGATGCAGTCACGCTGGATACCAATCTGGAACATCTGTATCATGATATCATTCCCTCCACGATGGATGCAGATGTTCTCCTCGATACCAGCTTGGAACTGATGAACTACCTCTATGATTTCTGGGTTAGCAGGAGTGCGCCGCATATAGTTGAGTTGTTTTGTGGTGAGAGTAATACGTGTGAAAAAAAGCGGTATATGCTCACTACGATATGTGATTGGATGAGTAATGAAATGCGTGGTGCAATTAATCTCATAAAGCGTACAAACAACTTCGAAAATTCAAGGAAAATAAAAATTATCATTGATTACATTGAACTGCATTACCGAGATAAATCCTTCAGTTTGGAGACGTTGTCACAGCATTTTGAGAACAGTGTTACCTATATCGCCCATCTCTTCAAAAAAGAGACACATATGACCATTATCGAGTACCTGACAAAGATCAGGATAAGGGAAGCCAAAAAAATGCTCAAGACAACAACCTGGAAAGTATATGAAGTTTCAGAGATGGTCGGGTATGGATCCAGTCAGTATTTCGGAAAAGTATTCAAGAAGGTGGTGGGGATGACCCCTGTGGAATACAGAAGCAGTAAGATACATACACAGTGATAACTGTGTGACTGCTGCCATCCAGCAACCCGGATGAAACGCTCTATACCGTAGGGCACACAAGAAATTACAGAGCACTATTCTCTATTCAGTCTCCATGCTTAGCACGCAAATACGCATTGTGATTTCGCAGAATTTACTGTATGTCCCGGTTCGCTAAAGCATAAAGATAATAGTATAAACCCCATTGAGTTTCCTTGCCATAGTACTTTCTTGCTATTTTGTGAACAATATAAAACCATACAATATAAGTAAATAAAATTCTTGACAGATGGATTGTATCATGGTTATATAACTTACATAGTGTAAGTAATGCAGGGGTGCGCTGCTAAGATACTGCTGCATGTAATGCAGATATAACCTTGTATAACGGGTCTGCGCCAGTATGATACATACAGTTTGGGAATGCGGGTTTTCCTAACCTTGGGAGTTTGTACATGAATGAGAATGACATCAAGAGATTGTTCAGTGAGATGCTGGCAGAACAGAGGGAGTACTGCAGAAACAATGCAGTGTATCATCAGGATATAACTGAGCTCGGCGGTCGGTATGTCCTTGGCTGGGATCTGTGCGGTGTGCTGGCTACGCAGTTTCTCACACCAGAGTCCTGTGACTATACAATGGGTGAGATTGCCGATGAATCGGACCTGGTATTCAGCATGAAGGACCTGGAGACAGTGGATCGGTTCTTACACAAGTCCGGTTACAGGGGAAGTCGCCTCAGCAGGAAAATTCAGCATGAGAGTTCCACAGAATATGTGATAGCGGCGCCAGTCGGCAAGATTGTCGAAACAGAAAACGGTTCAATGAAACGGGAACGAATAGATGTACTGTGGCTGACAAGTTACAATAGGAAGTTCTCGTACTACCAGCTCTCGCGCTTCCCTATCTACAAACACTTTGCCAACAAACCCACAGCGGAGGACAGGAAAGGGGATAACGGGTTTTATGTTCCCATCAACGCATCGCTCGGGAAACTGGGAAACGGGATACTGGCCGAAAAGATCTTTGACCACTTCTTTGACAGGGCTGGGCATATCTTCCGGCTGCCAGCCTGCCCGTGCCGAAGCATATATTCCTGTGAGAACCACGATATCAAGAATGGGTGCATGCAGCTGGGCGATGGAACGCTCGATATTGAGAATCCGGATGAGCGCGGCCGTTTTATCACTGCTGATGAGGCGAAGCAGACGCTGCGTGATGCCGTTACGGATGGGTTGATTCCCCTGCTTGGAAGGTCGGAAGGCGAAGCCAGGGGATTTGGAGTCAAGGATAAGGATCATTTCCTGACTACCTGTTACTGCTGTGAATGCTGCTGTACAAATGGATATGCAATTACAGAGGGTACAAGTGAGAACATTCATGATTTCAGCCGGTTGCCGGGGCTGTCCCTGACAGTAGACCACGATACCTGCATAGGATGCGGGAAGTGCCTGAGAATATGCCGTTTCAGGGGAGTGAAAATTGAGAACAAGAAAGCTGTAATTCAGGACCGCTGCCTGGGATGCGGGAGATGTGAGGCAATATGTCCCACCGGGGCAATATCCTTTGTGCTTGAGAGTGAGGAGACAATGGTTGAAGAAGCTATAGCCCAGCTTGAGTCAATTGTTGATGTCTCCCCGCAGAGGCGGTAGTGATTTCAGGGTGGCTGTTTTGCGTTGATTGTGTGAGATAGGTTGGAATGTAACCTGTAACTATGTTCTGGTGATTTTCAGGATATTCCTGATAATTGATATTATTTGGAGGTTTGTATGAGAAAAATAGTTCTTGGAGTACTGATGCTATTTTTGATTCTTGGGACATTGACTGCTGCGGGCGACAAGGAGGAATCGGTATCAGCCGACGGTCCGGTAACCGTATCGATTGCTTTGTGGAACGTACTGGAGCCGGGTGACAATGAGCGGGCACTGCGTATAGAGCAGAAAATCTTAGATGACTTCGGGATTGAGTTTGAGATTCGCCCCATTGTATTCAACGATTACACTGAGAAACTTCGGCTGATGATGGCTTCCGATGATCTTCCCGATATATTTGTCGGCTGGGGCTGGGATGATAAGAAAGGGTTCAAAAATCTTGTTGACCAGCAGCTGATACGTGCTATCCCCGAGGAAATGTACGAGAAATACCCAAATCTGGGCGCAATCATGGATAAGTATTCGTATGAAACCATGCCTGATGGCGAGATGTATCATATTCCCCGTGATGATTTTCCCCAAAGTAATGAAAGCGGCGGCATTGCATGTTTTTACTATCGGCTTGATTATGCGGAGGCCCTGGGGTACTCGAAAGAGCAGCTTTCAGAGCCCATGAAAATATCGGAGCTGACCAAATTCTTTGAGGATATGACTTTTATGGATCCCGACGGAAATGGGAAGAATGATACGATTGGATTGACAATACATCAGAAAGATGCGCTTAACAGCCTGATATTCCCGATGTTCGGATGGCGTGAATGGGTGTATGAGGATAATGCCTGGAAATATGGCTATACCTCTGAACCAGTCAAGGAGGCTACCCGATGGCTGTGGGGTCTCTACAGGAGCGGAGTTCTGGATCCGGAATTTGTCCTGCTTAATGTCAACCAGGCGACAGATAAAATGGCCTCCGGGCAGGCAGGCGCATTTGTAGACGCGGCGTATACCAGTGATGCTCGCCATTTCAGGAGATCGCACTGGGAACAGATAAATCCCGACCTGGCGGTAGAGGATTATGCAAGCATCATCCCGCTGCCTATCATGGAAGACGGCAGCCGGAATAACGGGTTCAAGAGTTACAGGACCGTTTCGTATATCTCATCCAAAGTGGATGATGCCAAGCTGGATACGATTCTTAATCTGTATGACTGGATGGTAACAGTAGATGCCTGGACATATTTAAGCTATGGTGAAGAGGGCGTGGATTATAACATGGAAGACGGCAAGTTGGTGAACCTGAATACCAATATCAAGGGAGACCCGATCCGCTTCTATGATGAAAACCCGATGGGACCCCTTGTAAATCTGGCTGCCTGGAACCTGGCCGGCAATCCTGAAATCCCCAACCCGGTAGAGGTGCCATGGGATCGCGAAATTGGAAATATTATGATGGAGAATAACTGGCCGTATAACGGACCGGCTCCCTTCACCAAGTATCTGTTCCTGCCGGCTATGGAAAGGAACCTGGGTCTTGATACAGCAGCATTGGATGAGCTGATGCGTATCATAGCACAGGCAGAAGACTTTGAGGCTGACTGGGATGCCTATGTTGCAATGCTGAACAAGGGATATGAACTGAAAACCATTACTGAGGAAGTCAATGAGGCTGCCGCAGAGATGGGTATCTCCTGGGAAACGTATAAGTAAATTGATTTGAATGCACAGTCGAGCTGCTTCAGTGCCTGAATTGATGCAGCTCGACTTCTATGGGTTTATTGCATAAGATTATTTTGGCCGGAGGAGAGACGGAGTAATGAATGATGCTAAATCAGTACCTTTGCCACAACAGAACGTTACAGTGAAAAAAAATTCATTACGTACCAGGATTGTGTATCACAAGTATATGTATGTCATGCTGTTACCTACAATGGTCTACTTTATCATATTCAAGTACCTGCCGATGTACGGGATACAGCTGGCCTTCAAGGATCATTTTATACGGGCAGGTATTTGGGGGAGCCCCTGGATTGGCCTTGAGAATTTCAGGATGCTGTTCAATAACATTCAGTTCATGCGTGCATTCCGCAATACCATCATCATCAGTGTCGGCAGGATAGTGTTCACGTTTGCCGCCCCAGTGTTAATTGCCCTATTATTGAATGAGATACGGCATCTCATATTCAAGAAGGTTATCCAGCTGATTCTCTATCTTCCCCACTTTCTCTCCTGGGTCATTATCTCCGGAATGCTGTATGGATTGCTCTCAGTTAATGGGGGAGTGATAAATAAAATCATTGAGTTCTTTGGGGGGGATCCGATAGCATTTATGCTGAAACCTGAGATGTTCAGGCCATTGATTTATATTTCTATCATATGGAAGGAGATGGGCTGGTCAAGCATTATCTACTTGGCAGCCCTGTCCAGTATCAATCCGGAACTGTATGAAGCTGCAATAGTTGATGGAGCCAATCGGTTCAGGCAAATGATCCATATTACCTGGCCGGGGATCAAGAGCACTGTGGTCATCATGCTGATCCTGGCCACCGCAAATATCATGAATGCCGGGTTCAACCAGATATTCAATCTCTACTCTCCATCCGTCTACAGTACCGGAGATATTATCGATACCATGGTGTATCGGGAGTTCTTTCTCAACGGGGAATTCGGTGTAGGGACTGCCGCAGACTTTTTCAAGGCAGTTATCGGGTGCCTGTTGATTTTTAGCGTGAATAAAATTGCCAAGAAACTGAATGAAGGACAGGGATTGTACTAATATGCTGAAACGAAAAAGATTATCTATGTTTGATAGGATCAATTACAGTTTCTTTATCATTATAGCCGTAATAATGCTTTTCCCGCTGTGGAATGTAATCATTATTTCATTAGTGGATTATCGCACCTATGTGAAGAATCCCCTGGTGATCTGGCCCAGGGAGATTACCCTCAATGCATACAGGATGATATTCTCCTCAAGTGAAATCCCGAGGGCCTTTTTTGTGTCCGTACTGACAACCAGTGCAGGAACCCTGATAAGCATGATTGTATCAGTTTCAGGGGCATATGCGCTTTCAAAAAGCAGATTGCCGGGAAGAAATTTATTCTTTGTGATTATCATCTTCACCATGTTCTTCAACGGGGGGCTGGTACCGACTTTCCTCGTTATGCGTAGCCTGAACCTCAATAATTCACTGTGGATATTGGCATTGTTCAACGGTGTTTTGCCGATGTACCTGATCATCATAAAGAACTATTTCGTATCGCTTCCCCATTCCCTGGAGGAGTCGGCGAAAATAGATGGGGCCCATGACTTCACTATCCTGTTCAGGATAATCATACCATTATCAATGCCGATCATTGCGACCTTTACCCTGTTTTACTCGGTGTTCCGCTGGAATGACTGGTATACGGCCCTGATCTATATCTCGGATCCTTTCAAGTATCCTCTTCCGCTGATTATGCGCAACATGATAGTAAAGAATCAGGTTTCCTTTGATATGCTGGCCTCCTACAGTGAGCAGATGATGGGCTATGTATCCACAGAGAATATGAAGATGGCTACAGTAGTGGTAGCAACTATTCCCATCCTTCTGGTATATCCCTTTCTCCAGAAGCATTTTGCCAAGGGGATAATGATTGGTGCCATAAAAAGCTAACAGGGAATCCGAGCGATAGAAAAAGAAGTATTACCATAAGCCTGAATTACTCGACAATAGATCCTGAAAGGTGAGTTTTCAGCACAAGAGGTGAAAACGATGGGAATACATGCACTTGATAATAGTTCTGTGACATAAAAAAACAGATACAAGGAAGGAAAAATGTACCAACTGACTGATGAGTTGAAAACAAAGGTGAAAGCAATTTTTGATCAGGAAATTGATCCGGATTATGTCAGGCTTGCAAAAATCATTGAACCAAAACTTGGTGATAATCCCCGCTATTTACCGGCAATTCTTGCCTATGCGATAACGAAAATACAACTGGAAATAATCTTTGCCCTTCCGGATACCGACAGGGACCCCGGACTGAAAGATTGGGAGGTATCAGACAGCTTTGCCGAGAAGTTGCATATGCCAAAAGAGCAGGTGGAAGAGGAGATGCGTGAACTGTATGTAAAGGGGCATGTGTATACGAAGCAGGATACGCTGAATCTTGCCACGCCCTCCTCCTTCTGGATTGATGTGCAGCATCGG
>CAZSBC010000039.1:0-21955 GCA_964605195.1 uncultured Spirochaetales bacterium
ATCTCTGCCGATGCCGTAAGGTCTTCGGTGTTCAGCACGTAGGCTATGCGCACCTCGTCAGCACCCATGCCGGGGCTCCGGTAGAAACCGGCCGCCGGGGTGAGCATCACAGTTTCCCCGTTGACAGAGACCTCCTCAAGGAGATAGCGGCAGAACCGCTCGGCATCATCCACCGGAAGCTGCGCAATGAGATAGAACGCCCCCCCTGGATGGGAACAGCGTACCCCGGGAATCGCTTCAAGCAGCTTCACCAAGGTATCACGGCGGAGCATATACTCCTGCAGGACATCCCGGTTGTACTCTTCGGGGGTCTCAATGGCAGCCATGGCAGCAATCTGCTCAATGGCAGGCGGGCAGAGACGTGCCTGGGCAAGCTTGAGTATCTGGGAGGATATAGCCCGGTTTCTGGTAATGATGGCCCCGACCCTGGCTCCGCACATACTGTAGCGCTTGGAGACACTATCAAGTACCACGGCCCGGTCACTGATCTGCGGATAGTTGAGAATACTGGTATAGGTATTCCCGTCATAGATGAACTCCCGGTAGACCTCATCCGAGATCAGATAGAGATCATGCCGCTCAGCCAGGCTGACGAGCGCTTCGATCATACCGGGAGTATAGACTGTGCCCGTCGGGTTGCAGGGGCTGTTGAACAGCACTGCCTTTGTCCGATCGGTGATAACCTCTTCGAAGGCAGCAATATCGGGAAGACGGAAATCGTCATCGATAGTACTGGTTACCGGTACTACAGTGATCCCGGCAATGGCAGCGAATGTGGCAAAGTTGGTATAAAAGGGTTCGGGAATGATTATCTCGTCCCCGGCATCACAAAGGGAGAGAAGCGTGAAGAAGACAGCTTCACTGCCGGCTGTGGTAACAAGGATGTCTTCAGGAATAATTTCAAGGCCATGGCGTCTGTAATAGCTGGGCAGCAGATTCCGATAGGCATGCAGCCCCTCCGAGGGTCCGTAGGCTATGATATCAAGATCTATGCTCTGTATGGCCTCAATGACGTTCGGCGGTGTCTTGATATCGGGCTGCCCGATATTCAGGTGATACACATGGACTCCCCTCGCCTTGGCCTCATCGGCAAGCGGGGCGAGTTTCCTGATGGGTGATTCGGAAATACCGGTTATTCTCCGCGATAATGCTATGCTCATATCTGTTATCCTCTGCAGGGACAAAATATCTGCGACCTGCGGTTTACCTGCTGCTATCCCGCCGTCCTGACTGTTTCTGGCCCTGCCGGTCATAGTTGCTGTTGATCAGGTTCTGGATGAATTTTCTGTTGTCGAGGAGGGGACTCAGGGAGCGCCCATGATGCAGCCTTGAGATTATCCGGGCAAAGAGGTCAGAGACATCGGCCGAGATATACCACTCCCTGTCAAGCAGGTTCTTGTTGTGATAGACGGCATTGGTACCGATGATTCGGTAGAAGACACCCTCCTGGTAGGCCTTTTCGAAGACTTCGATGGAGTCGCCGTTGAAGAAGGCCAGGCTGATGGCACAGATGATCCTCTGGGCACCGATCCTCTTGAGCTCCCGCATGGCCGTGAGGAGGGTACCGCCGGTTCCGATCATGTCGTCTGCCATGAGTACCGTCTTACCCTCCACATCCCCGAGCACTTTGACAATCTTGATATTGGTCGTGGTGGCATTCCTGCTGATCTTGGAATAGTCACGCTCCTTGTATAGCAGCGCCAGTGGCTTCTGCAGGCTTTCGGCATAGAATTTGTTGCGCAGGATGGCGCCTGTGTCAGGACTTACCACCGCCAGGTCGGGATCGTTGAAATCGATCAGTTTACGCAGCTCAAGGAGTATCTGGTAACTGGCGTGGAGATTCTCCAGTCGCAGCTTGATGAAGCTGTTCTCTATTTCACGGGAGTGGATATCGAGGGTGATAATACGCTGGACATCCATGAACTCGCAGATATGCCCGAACCAGCTGGCGGTAAGGCCCTCCCTGCCGCTCTTCTTGTGCTGTCGGGAGTAGGGATAGGTGGGCAGTACCAGCTGAACACTCTCAGCTCCTGCAACCCTGACGGCATTCACCGTGGTGTAGAGAAACATCAGGTGGTCATTTACCGAGAGCGATGCCTGTTCGTCACTGCCAAACACATTGATCGGATAGTGGTTGGCCATGTCATAGATGATGAAGACCCGCAGTCCCCGTACCGATTGCAGGATTTCGGCCTTCACCTCCCCGTTTGCGAACCTGGTATAGCGTACCGGAATCTCAAAGTTGGGGGCATGGTAGTTCTGGGACGGTTTATTGTGGGGAATCCGTTTATTGTTCAGATCCTCGATAAGCGTAACAAATTTCAGGATGTCGTCCTCACTCATGTCATGCCGCTTGGCAAGGGCTGAGGAGAGCTTCTTGTATCTGATGGTGTACAGTTTTCTCAGGTGCCGCAGAACATTTGCCGTAAAATATTCTGTTCCGGGACCTGAGATTATGCCCAGCTTGTTCGGTTTCACTATACTCATAGGCAGAGAATAGCACAACCACAATTTACGGGTCAATCGAATTCCATGGCTAGCTCAGGTAATCATGCCGGTAAATATACTATTTGTGCTCCCACACTACGTTTCTATGATTCCGATTATGCAGTATACTCTCTACCAAGAGGTGCTGCATGCTTCAATCTCAGCTGAAGAAGATACTGGTTGACAGGGAGCTCTCCTGGCTTGACTTCAATGAGCGTGTGCTCATCACGGCAGAACAGGACGACATGCCGTTGATGGAGCGTCTGAAATTCCTCGGGATATTCTCATCCAACCTGGATGAGTTTTACTCTGTCAGGGTTGGATCACTCACCCGGATGCTGCATGATGCTTCACAGTCATCCCTGGTCAATGCCCGGGAGATACGCCGCGTAATCAATGCCATCCTTGAACGGGTAACAGGCTTCTCAAGAAGAGTTGAGGTGCTTTTCCCCCGGATTACCCAGCAGCTTACGCAGCACAACATCCACTTTGAGTCCGACACTTCGGTAACGGATGAGCAGAAACGGTACCTGGATCAGTACTTCACCAAGCGGGTACGCAGCAAACTCTTCCCCATCATGCTGCGCAGGAACCGAGAATTCCCCTTCCTGAAGAACGTAAGCATCTATCTTGTCGTCAGCATGTGCCGGAGCGAAGACCCTGATGTGTTCCAGTATGCCCTCATCGAAGTCCCCGAAACTGTTCCACGCTATGTCCAGCTGCCTTCCGAAGCGGGTCGTATAAGTTTCATCATCCTTGACGACATCATCCGGCTGCACCTGAAGACTATCTTCAGCTCACTTGACTACGATACCTTTGAAGCCTACACCATAAAGATTACCCGTGATGCCGAGTACAGTCTTGACGAGGAGGTCACCAAAAGTCTCTATGAGAAGCTCACTGAATCAATCCGCCAGCGTACCTCGGGAGTTCCGGTCAGGGTGGTCTATGATGAGACTATGCCAAACCATCTCTGGGAATTCCTGCTGCATCAGGCCCAGCTGCACGAGTGTGAGAACCATATAGCGGGCGGCAGATACCACAATATGCGGGACATGATCTCCTTCCCCCATATACGGGCACCGGAACTCTACTTCAAGCGCCAGCCGCCCCTTCAGCACCACACTCTCGACAACTCTACCAGTATCATCAGACAGGTGATGGAACGGGACTACCTGCTGACCATGCCTTTCCACCGCTTCGGGTACATCATTGACCTGCTGCGGGAAGCTTCGATAGATCCGCTGGTCTCCACCATCAAGATGACGCTCTACCGGGTTGCCAATGACTCGAGCATCATCAATGCGCTGGTAAACGCTGCCCGTAACGGTAAACGTGTAGTGGTCTTTATCGAGGTGCAGGCCCGGTTCAACGAAGCGGAGAACCTGCACTGGACCGAGATGCTCAGTGCGGAGAAGAATGTCACGCTAATCAGCAGCCTCGAGGGACTCAAGGTGCACAGCAAGATCTGTGTCATATCGAGAAAATCGGAACAGGGTAAAAAGAATACGCGAATTGCAGTGGTCAGCACCGGCAATTTCAATGAAAAGACGGCCGAACTCTACTGTGATCACCTGCTGCTTACCGCAAGCCCGAAAATCAGCAATGAAGTGAACAAGGTCTTCAAGCAGCTCAGTTCAAATTTCCAGGTATTCAAGTTCAAATCGCTCCTTGTCTCGCCGGCTTACCTGCGGAACAGGATTACCACCCTGATCAAGCGTGAGATCGCCAATGCAAAGGCCGGACGACCTTCGGGCATACTGCTCAAATTGAACAACCTTGTCGATACACAGATGATCAAGTGGCTCTGTACAGCCGCTCAGGCAGGTGTCCCGGTGCGGCTGCTGGTTCGCGGGATCTGTGCTTTCTCACCCGGAGTCCGGGACATCAGCGATAAAATCACTGTCACTGCAATGATCGACCGCTACCTGGAGCATACGCGGGTCTATCGCTTCACCAATGCCGGAGAGCCGAAAATCTTCATCGGATCATCAGATCTGATGCCGCGTAACCTCGACCGCAGGGTTGAGGTACTCTCCCCGGTGCTGGATCCGGAGCTGATCGGAGAGCTGGAACACTTTCTCCAGCAGCATCTGCAGGACAGCTACAGCTCATTCACCATTGACGCCTCAGAGAACAACCGGCTGCTCCGCAAACCCCAGGCATTTAGGGAGCGGGCTCAGGTCGCCCTGTACGCTTACTACCGAGATCTTGTTATCGGCAAGAGAGAAGGAGAAGAGAGACCATGATGAAACGATTTGGCATCCTCACCTCCGGTGGGGATACCCCCGGGCTGAATGCAGCCATACGTGCCATTGGGAAGCATCTGCTGCACCGCTGTGACTGTGAACTCATCGGTATCCGTGACGGTTTCAGGGGGCTGTATGAAAACAGGGTCACTACCCTGGACGACGCAGCCCTCTCGGGCATTATCACACGGGGAGGAACCATTCTCGGGTCCAGCCGTGACAAGCCTCATCGCATGCCGGTCAATGGAGTGGAAACCGATGTTACGGCTATCTGTGTGAGGAATATTGAAAAAAACGGACTGGACGGTCTCTTCTGTCTCGGGGGCGGCGGTACGCAGAAAAACTCCTTCAGACTGCACAGCGAGGGCGTTCCGGTAATCACGCTGCCGAAGACAATCGATAATGATATCATCAATACCGATACCTCCTTCGGTTTTGATACAGGAATGATGATAGCTACCGAGGCAATCGACCGGCTGCACAGCACTGCCCACAGCCACCACCGCATCATCATCGTTGAGACCATGGGGCACAACGTCGGCTGGCTGGCTCTCGGGGCGGGACTTGCCGGGGGGGCCGACGTGATCCTCCTTCCTGAAATACCCTATGACGAAGAGGTCATTGCCGATTCCATCATTGCCCGGACACGCCAGGGCAAGCGATTCAGCATCGTTGCCATCGCCGAAGGCTCAATGCCGGTCAGCCGCTATGCAAAATTCCGCAGGAGAGTGCTGGAGAAGATCAAGCCGGATGCTTCCGAGGATGTCGTTGCCAAGAAGGTTGCCATCCTCAATGATGCCTATCGGAACCGCAATTCAGCCATCCTGGGAAAGAAGCTGGAGAAGCTGACGGGCAAGGATGCCCGGGTAACGATCCTCGGGCACCTGCAGCGCGGAGGTTCCCCGACGGCTTATGACCGCCTACTGGCAACCAACATAGGCAGCAGGTCCGTCATTGAGGCCCTGGAGGGAAACTGGGGAAATATGATCGCCGTCAAGGGAAACTCCCTGGAAACAGTCCCCCTGGAGAGTGTCGTCACGAGCAAGAAGTACATTCCCGTCGATCATCCCTGGCTGGCCACGGCAGCCTCACTGGGCATCTCCCTGGGTTCATCATCTCTCACACCCAAAGAGCAGCAGGAGGTCTAATCGTCGTCGAAATCCCCATCCCCGGGAAGAAAGATTTCCAGCGCCAGTTCATCAAGCTGCTGCTCATCCACCGTACCCGGGGCCCCGGTCATGAGACAGGTTGCTTTCTGGGTCTTGGGAAAGGCTATGACATCACGGATCGATTCGGTCCCCTGCAGCAGCATGATAACCCGGTCCAGTCCCAGCGCAAGGCCACCGTGCGGCGGCGCACCATACTGCAGGGCATCAAGGAGAAACCCGAACTTTTCGGCAGCCTCCTCGTCATTGATCCCGAGTATCCGGAAAATCTTCTCCTGGACAGCATGGTCATGGATACGGATTGAACCTCCCCCGATCTCGCTGCCGTTCAGCACGATGTCATAGGCATCTGACCTGATCTCCAGCAGATCTTCCGATGAACCGTCAAGCAGGTGTATATCCTCCGGCTTGGGTGCGGTGAACGGATGATGGGTCGGAGTCGGGTTACCATTGTCATCAGCCTCAAAGAGCGGGAAGTCCACTACCCAGGTGAAGGCATACTGCTCGGGATCTATCAGGTTGAACTTGGCAGCCATCCGCTTCCTGATCGCCGCAAGACACTGACAGACCACCTTTTCGCTATCGGCCACAAAGATCAGCACGTCACCGCTCTCTGCATTGATGCGTTCATAGAGGGCTGTTGACTCCTGCCCGCTGAAGAATTTCACTATGGGGGACTGCGGACCCTCCTCATTCATCCGTATCCAGGCAACACCCCTGCCGCGCATTGGTTTGACGAAGGGGGTGAGGTCATCGAGATCCTTGCGGCTCAGCTCGCTGCTGCGGCCCTTGAGATTGATCGCCCGGATGCAGCCGCCCTTCTCAACAGTTGTCTTGAAGACGCCGAAACCAGTATCGGCAAAGATATCGGTCACATCGGTGATCTCAAACCCGAACCGCAGATCGGGAGCATCGCTTCCATACTTCAGCATGGCATCGGCATAGGATATCCGGGGCATCGGTATGGTGATATCGATGCCTTTCATCTCCTTCATCAGGCGGGCAAAGAGCCCCTCCAGCATCGAGAGGACATCCTCGCTCCTGACAAACGACATCTCAAGATCCACCTGGGTGAACTCAGGCTGGCGTTCAGCCCGCAGGTCCTCGTCCCGGAAGCAGCGGGCTATCTGGAAGTACCGGTCAAACCCCGATACCATCAGTGACTGCTTGTAGAGCTGAGGGCTCTGCGGGAGCGCATAGAACCTACCCTGGTTGACGCGACTCGGTACCAGGTAGTCCCGGGCACCTTCCGGGGTCGCCCGACCAAGAATTGGGGTCTCAATCTCGACAAAGCTGTTGTCAATCAGGTAGTTCCTGATACTGCTGGTGGCCCTGCTGCGGAAGATCAATCGCTGTTGCAGTTCAGGACTCCGCAATTCCAGATAGCGGTACTTCAGCTTGGTTTCGGCATGCACATGCCCGGCATGCAAAATATCGAAGGGGGGTGTCTTCGAGCTGTTGAGCAGCTCAAACTCGGTCACATAGACATCTATCTCTCCGGTATCCAGATCAGGGTTGGTCATCCCCTCCGGCCGGTGCCGCACTTCCCCACGCACGGCAATGACGTACTGGCTGCGCAGCGTGTGGGCAATCCTGTGCGCCTCATTGGAATGGTCGGGATCGAATACAATCTGGGTGATACCCCAGCGGTCGTAGAGGTCTATGAATGTCACGCCACCGTGATCCCGGTAACTTCCGACCCAGCCGTTCAGTGCAACGGTCTGCCCGATCTGTTCTGCCCGCAACTCTCCGCAGGTATGTGTTCGTTGTATCTTCATCTCGTTATGTCTCTCCAATTATCGTTGATTACTGCAATCCCAGTCGCTGCTGCAGCAGTTCCCTGACTGCAACAGGATCACTCTTCCCTTCCGAGGCCTTCATCACCTGCCCCATGAGAAATCCGATGGCCTTATGGTTACCATCAAGAATCTGTCTGACTGTATCGGGATGATTACTGAGCACCGCTTCGATGATCTGCGGCAGGGCGTCCTGATCATCGGAGGCGGCAAGATCCTCATCTTCCATCAGCGTCACCGGATCCTCGTCACGATCCAGGACGAGTTCTATCAGTGAACGGGCTGTATTGGCATGCAGGATGCCGGAACTCAGCAGCTGCAGAACCCCCGCCAGTCTTGCAGGCGTAAGGGGGGAGGAGTGCAGTTCCTGGCTCCTTCTACCGAGCTGCTTGGCCACTTCACCCTTCATCCACTTCGCGCAATCAGCAGGATCTGCGCCAAGGGCAACCGTCTCCTCATAGAAGTCCGCCCTGCTGCGTTCGTCGGTGAGAAAGGCGGCAAGTTCCGGTGAAATAGCGTAGGTCGCAATGAACCGCCTGCTTCTCGTCAGGGGCAGTTCCTCCATGCAGTCGTTTACCTCCTGCAGGAACTCTGCATCCGGGACAAACGGCGGGATGTCAGGTTCTGGGAAGTAACGGTAGTCGTGGGCCGCCTCCTTGGTACGCATGCTGACACTCTTCTGTCGCTCCTCACTCCAGAGACGCGTCTCCTGGATGATGCTGTGCCCGCCCTTGATCATACGGGCCTGCCGACGGTACTCATACTGCATCGCCTTCCTGACAAACCGCGATGAGTTGAGGTTCTTGATCTCCACCTTGGTACCGAGTCCCCTGCCCCTGCGGTTTATTGAGATATTTGCATCGCAGCGCAGTGAACCCTCCTCCATATTCCCGTCGCATACACCGAGATAACGCACCATCCTGCGGAACGCCTGCAGAAAGGCCTCGGCCTCTTCACCGCTTTCCAGGTCCGGTTCGGTGACGATCTCAAGCAGGCTTGTACCGGCCCGGTTGTAGTCCAGCAGGCTGCGGTTTCCGTCGTGGATCATCTTGCCGGCATCCTCCTCGAGGTGGATGTCATGGATCCTGACAAGCTTGGACTTGCCCTCCACCTCAAACTCAAATGTACCGTTGACTCCCACCGGATCAGTAAACTGCGATATCTGGTAATTCTTGGTCATATCGGGATAGAAGTAGTTCTTGCGTTCAAATTGGGTATGTTGCGAAAGGGTGCACTGCAGGGCTGTTCCCACCATGTAGGACATCTTCAGCGCTTCCCGGTTAACTACCGGAAGCACTCCGGGATACCCGAGGCAGACCGGACAGACGTTGGTGTTCGGGGGATCCCCGTAGGCCGATCTGCAGCCGCAGAAGACCTTTGACTTCGTCAGCAGGTGGATATGGATCTCAAGCCCGATAAAGGTCTGGAAGGCAGCCATCACTTCACCTCCCCGCTACCCAGTGCTCCCGGAGCAAGAGTGATAGCGGCTTCGTCCGTCAGTGTCCTGACGGCAGAGAAGAGCCGCCGTTCGCAGTGGGCCGGTGCCATAAGCTGTAGGCCCAGGGGCAGACCTCCGGCCATTCCGGTGGGGAATGCCAGGGAGGGTATCCCAGCCAGATTTGCCGTTACCGTATAACGGTCAGCCAGCTTCTGCTGGAACGGTGTCATCTCACTGCTGCCTGTGCGGAAAGCCTGGGTGGGAAATACCGGCATGAGAATCATGTCCACCTCGTTGAAGAGGGCATTGATTTCATTGCGGATCATCGTCCGGATCTTCTGGGCTCGGGTATAGTACTGATCCTGGAAACCGGAACGAAGGACGTAGGTACCAAGCAGGATCCTGAGCTTGACCTCATCTCCGAAGCCGGTATCACGGGTCTGGCGTACCATCTCCTCATGATCTGCAATATCGCTCCTGCGCATGCCGTAGCGTATCCCGGTGTACCGGGCCAGGTTGGCACTGGCTTCCGCCGCCGCAATGGTGTAGTAGACGGGAACCACATACTCGAGGGTTTTCAGGGATATCCCGACTGTCTTCCAGCCGGCATCCTCCATCTGCTCCCTGGTGCTGCTGTAGGCGGCAGCCAGGCTGTCATCCAGGCCTTCGGTATCCGCAAGGATGCCGACCGTGTATGGCGGTTCGGCGCTGTCAGAGAATCCGGCAGGAGGGTCTCCTGAGGTCTGGTCCATGGGGTCTCTGCCGGCAATTGCCGAGAAGACGGTCTCACTCATCGCTGCCGAATCAGCAAGGATCCCGATGCACTCGAGGGATGAGGCGTAGGCCACCAGGCCGTAGCGGGAGACGCTGCCGTAGGTGGGTTTCAGGCCATAGGTGCCGCAGAAGGCGGCTGGCTGTCGCACAGACCCCCCGGTATCGCTGGCAAGGGCAAAGGGTACCAGCCCTGCCGCAACTGCTGCAGCCGCGCCACCACTTGATCCGCCCGGTACGAAGGTATGGTTCCAGGGGTTCATCGTTTTTCCCAGTGCCGAGTTCTCACACGATGAGCCCATGCCGAACTCGTCGAGGTTAAGCTTGCCCACCGGGATTGCCCCGGCGCGCTGCAGACGCTCCACGGCAGTGGCGCTGTAGGGTGAGACAAACGACTCAAGCATGCGGGATCCGCACGTGAGGGTGAAATCGGTTACGGCTATGTTATCCTTGACGCCGAACGGGAGACCAGCGAGCGGGGATTTCCCGCCTGATACAACAAGCTGCTCTGTCAGGGCCCTGCCCTTCAGCGGATCGATCTCAAGGAAGGCCCCGACGTCGGCATCATGCCTTCTGATGAGATCTTCATACCTTTTCAGCTGTTCCGGTCCGGATGTGAGGCCGCTCCAGAACAGGGGATCCCGGGGGGATGCGTTCATGGTGTGCCCCTTGCTTACAGTACGTTCGGGATCACGATCTGATTATTATCAGTATCGGCGGCCCGGTTAACCAGGTTCTCGGGATTGATGGGATTGAGATTTATTTCGTCGCTGCGGACCGTCGCGGTATCAGAGAGTGCATGCGTCGTGGGCTCCAGCCCGGTGACGTCAACCTGCTGCATCAGTGCAAAGTATTCGAGCATATCGGTGACGGCATGGGAAAGCACGGCTGTTTCATCCTCATGAAGGTCCATCATGGCGAGGTTCGCAGTTGTCTTCAGTTCCTGATAATCCATCTATCAATGCCTGTTTGGAATAAATATTGCATAAATATACTGAAATAGCCTGGTTTATTAAAGAGGGGAGATGCTGATTGGTGTCTTTTTATGCAAATTGCAGGATTGCATTGGCGCTTGTACAGGGAGCATACCCGAAGATGGTGGCAATCCCCACACAGCTTCCGCAGAGCTATCTTGAGATGGCAAACCAGCCCGGCCTCCCGAATATTATGACAAACATGACGATGTCTCTATACAGTACGGCTACAAAACCTGACCTGTCGGTGAACATCAGATAAGCGGACATTTTTTCATCCTAATTTTCATACATAATCGCAGCTAAGCATACCTCCTGGGCTGTTTCTTTCCGATAACAGCCGGTCAAACCCAGAAAGTCAGGAACAGCATACCCTGAATAATCTGATCATTACCTGCTGTCGCCTTACCAGCAATAATGCCGGAACAATCCCATGCTGGTATTGGATCAGGAGTCATTGCTTGATTCCAGGCCAGGTTCCTACAGCGAGCTGCTCAGTTGTGATATGGTTAGATAGCGGTATAATATCCAGCAGCTGGCAGCTCTGTTCCCGGAAGCGCTTCCAGCTTTTTTACGCATTCAGTATGGTAAAGCACACTGATTTATACCGTTTTCATATGAGCCGTACGATAGCCGGATATCACAAAGAGCACGGCGGGGGCAGCCGCAGCCAGCAGTACGATATAGGGGATGACAAACCGGGAGAAATCGGCTGTCAGCGGTTTTGTGATGAGAAGCAGCACCAGCACGGCGATCTGCAGGATGACTGCCGCCCATCCACCGATACGCTCCCATCGCCACGCGAAGCCAAGTCCGACGGTACTGAGCAGTATGAAAACGGGGGGCAGGGATTCAAGCAGGGAAACGTTCTCTACGGCATAGGGATCTGCTTTTCCAGTTGTCACCCAGTTCCAGAGATACCCGACGGCGATGATCAGGACGTAGAGTATGACAGGGATGCTCCATATCCGCGCTATCCAGCGGACAGGATTCTTCCTCCCTGTTTCGGTATTGTTCCTGTTCATTACGTTCACCTCCTCAAAAAGGATGTATAGTAAGTATACTACCTGCTGGCCCAATTGTTAATGGCTGGACAGGAAGCTTTCCTTCTACCATCGGAAAATATACACGGGCCGCAGCTTCAGTTTGGCAGCCAATCCTTACCCCGGATGCGTTAGCTTCCCCTGCCATCTGTCATGATCAATACCGGATAAGGGACATCCCATTCAATGATATTGTGACGCTGAAGATATTGTGCATACCGGCATCCCCCAATCCCGGCAGGTAAATCCTGCAGGAAATGGTACAATCGTCACTGTAACTATCGACCAAGACGGTAATACCCGTTACTCTAACCACTGAGAATATCTGTATGAGAGAGTGATTGAGTATGAAAGCTAAGCGTGCTTCACGGAGTGCGAACCATCAGATGAGTTACCGGGAGTGGCTGCTGCTTGCGCTGCTCTCAATTGTGTGGGGAACCTCGTTCTTCTTCATGAAGACAGCTGTTACTGATTTTACCCCCTATGCCATAGTTACCATCCGGGTCGGAGTCGGGGCCCTGGTAATAGCAGCTGTCAGTACTGCCCGGGGAAACCGTCTGCCCCGTTCGGCCGCAGCCTGGGGTGAGTTTGCTGTTATGGCACTCCTGAACAATGTCATCCCCTTCACCCTGATAAGCTGGAGCATGCAGTTCATCGACACCAGCCTTGGCTCCATACTCAATGCCACCACCCCGATATTCAGCGTGATCAACGTCCATCTGCTGACACGTGAGGATCGTCTCTCGGCAAACAGGGTAATCGGTATCCTGCTTGGCTGGATCGGGGTTGCCACCATGATAGGTCTGGGAGCGCTTCAGCATCTCGGAACACATATCGGTGGGCAGCTGGCCATCCTCGGCTCTTCCTGCTCCTACTCCCTTGCAGCCATATACGGACGCCGCTTCAGGAAATATCCTCCGCTGGCGACAACGACCGGCATGCTGAGCTGCGCGACCCTGCTCTCCCTGCCGGCAACCTTGCTCTTTGGGCATCTCACTGATACGGATCCCTCTCTCCCGGCTATCATCTCCGTTCTCCTGCTCGGCATGCTCTGCACCGGGACAGCCTATATCATATACTACCGGATCCTCCTCTCTGCCGGCCCGACCAATGTACTGCTGGTCACCTTTCTGGTTCCCGTTACTGCAATACTGCTCGGTATCCTTGCACTTGGAGAGACGATGGAACCGGGTACCATCCTCGGGGGCCTGCTCCTCTTCGCGGGACTGGTCATCATAGACGGACGGGTGCTCGGGAAAGTAAAACGGCTCAGGGCTTCTTCCGGCCAATGAACGTGAATCCCCGTGAACGGTTGCCGTTCATGGTGGTGAAGCACGTCTCCTCATAGTGCAGGCTGGTAAACCCGCCTACCATCTCCGCTATGCGCTCCGGGGTATGGTGGCGCACAATCCCGCCGTCAGGGAGTTCAAAGACACCGTAGGTGCCGTAGGTATCGGCATATCGTGCATAACGCTCAAGGTTGCGCTGGTCGTCATTCAGCAGGAAGTCGTTGCAGCAGAGAATTCCTCCGGGCTTGAGAATCCTGGATATGTTTCCGATAATTGCATCCTGATCTGCATTCCGGTAATTGCCAGTGATGACGGCAAAAAGGATGACTGCATCGAACGATGCGGGCTCAAAGGGCATTCCGTCCCCTTCGGCAACGATCAGTTGCAGTTCGGGATGCACTCTGTGCCCCCTTTCGATCATTGCAGAGGAAAAGTCGATGCCTGTAAGGCTGGTGTACCCGAACTGGGCGAGTTCATGGAGCGTCCTGCCATACCCGCAGCCTACATCCAGGATACGGGCATCCCTGCTGACCAGAGTACCGAACTGCTGGTGGGGAAACGGCAGGGTAAACTCCTTGGTTTCTGCAACAGAATCCCAGTAGTCACGCTGTATCATGTGGCCTCCTCAAGTAAAAATTGTAGCATATTCCCCCATTATCCGGCAATAATTGCGGTCTTACCAAAGATCCAGCCTTGCTTCCTGGAAGATACCGTTTTACAATTACAGTATGGAATCGTGTAAGATAGACAACAAGTTCCTGCACTGTCACAGTCTGTTCGGGGGTCTTGATGACTGCGAGCTTGATGAGATCAGGCACCATTTCACCGAAAGGAGCTACAAGCCGGGAGAGAACATCCTTACCGAAGGAGAGCCCAACAACTCCCTCTTTTTCATCATCAACGGCGATGTATCCATCATCAAGGAGAACAATGACCCGGACCATCCCGGAGCGAAGAGCGGCAACAAGGTACTGCTAACCCGTATGCATACCGGCGATACGTTCGGGGAGATGGAGCTGATAGACATCCAGCCCTGTGCTGCAACGGTACGGGCCGATACCGAGACAACTGTCTACACCTTCACCAATTTGGATCTCTACCAGCTATCCAAATGGAACCAGAAGACGTTCTCGATGATCATCATGAACCTTGCCCGTGAAATTAGCCGCAGACTGCGGGCAACCAACACCCTGCTGAGTTATGAACTCTACCGCAGGGAGAACGGCACAGCCTGAAACCGGATCTCAATCACCCTGCAGTGCAAGATCCAGCAGTTTCATCCCTTCCCTGAAGATTGCCGAAGCCCCCTCGGTTCTGTTGGAGAAAACTGTAAAGAGTGTCCCTGCAGCAGGGATACGGAGCGAATCAAACCCGACCCCGACATCCGCACCTGACATGCGGTAGACCGGGTACCCTGCCAGTGAACCGATATAGATACCGAGTCCATACCCGTAATGGCTATTGAAACGGGAATGGGGAATTGTCATGGCACGATACAGCTCTTGCGGGAAGAGTTTTCCGCATTCCAGCGCACTCCAGAACTTCACAATATCCTCTGCGGTGCTGTAGGCCCCACCGTCTGAGGCCCCCCGGATCGGCAACTGATAGATATTGCTCTCCAGAACACCCGGGGCACTCTCAAGGTACCCCAGAGCGGTGTTGGATGGTAGGTTGTTGAAGGGGAAGAAGCCGGAGGACTTCATACCAGCAGGTACAAGGACAAGCTCGTTCACGACATCCCTGAAGAGCCTGCCGGTTACCCGCTCTATAATGATACCGAGAAGGATGTATCCTCCGTTGGAGTAGCTCATACGCTCCCCGGGGGGAAACTTCGCCTGCTTGCCGGCAAAGAGCGGGAGGTAATCGGAGGGCGTCGCCAGCTTGCTCCAGGGGATATCGACCTCAAAGGAGTCGAAATCCTCCACCTCATCTTCATCGTAGTAGTCAAACACTCCCGAGGTGTGCGCCAGCAGCCGTTCTATCGTGACCCCTTCGGTAATGGTTTCCAGCTCCCCGATGATTGAGGCTGTTTCAGTATCAAGGCGCAGCACCCCTGCCGATACCAGCGCAAGGACTGCAGCGGCAGTGAAAGTCTTCGTTCCCGAGGCGATGCCGAAGCGGGTATTTGCCTGATTGGGCAGAAGATTGCTGCGATCGCGCAGGCCAGCACTCTCTTTCAGCACCTCGCCATCGCCCGTATCGAGATAGACGGTACCGCTGAACTCAAGTTTAATCATGGCACGGCTCACTGCTTCCCTGACACCTTGTCTCATTTCTCCTCCCGCTGCACAGCATCCAGCAGCTGCCGGTACTCTTCCGGGGTGTTTATATTGACAAAGGACCGTCCCCCGGGATCAACAGCACGTATCCGTCTTTCATTAACATAGACCACATCTATATCCTCATAGAAGGAGACAATCCGGTGTCGCCCGGTATCGACAGCTCGCTGTACCGCAGGTATAACACTTACGGAATAGCAGGCAACGAGCGGTTCCGGATACCCCCCCCAGAGCGGAACCGCTGCATCATGCCCCGTAAGGGTAGCTGCCAGCATCACTGTCAAGGACGGGACGAGATAGGGGGCATCAACTGTGGAGACAAAGGCTGCCGGGGATGAGGTGCATGAGAGGGCGCTGATGAGACCGGCAAGCGGTCCGATACCTGGAAGCGGGTCGGGAACCAAAGTGGCGGAATCCAGCACGGAGGGGGAAAGCAGCTCCTCCACGCCAGCCAGTCCCCCGAAGGGAACGGAAACGATGATCTCACTGAAGAGCCCGGAAAGGAGCCGTACCCGGCGTGCCAGCATGCTCTCATCCCCGACAGGTAATGCCGGTTTGGACGCTCCCTCCATGCGCAGACTGCGGCCGCCAGCCAGAATGACAGCGGACATTCCGGTAACGGGGCTCTTTTCGTGCCCGTGATTCACTGCTCCTTCCCGTCTGCTTTGTGTACGGATACCGCGCAGGCCTTGAACTCTGGAATCTTGGCAATCGGGTCCAGGGCGGCAATAGTCAGCGCATTGGCCGGGTGCTCCCTGAAGTGAAAGGCAAGGAATACCGTACCCTGCTTGATCTTCTCCGTGATATGTACCGGAACGGTAATTCTGCCTCTTCGCGATTCCACGCTTGCCGGCTCCCGTTCACTGAGTCCGTAGGCCTGTGCATCCTCGGGATGTATCTCAAGCCTGCCGTGCGGGACGAGATCATCAAGGACGACACTCTTACGCGTCATCGTCCCGGTATGCCAGTGCTGCAGCATCCTTCCTGTTGTGAGTACCAGCGGATAAGTGTTGTCCGGCATCTCCTTCGGTGGCAGATAGGAGACAGGATGGAATTTCGCCAGTCCACCGCTGCGGGAGAACTGCTTCCCATGGAGGAACTGCGTTCCGGGGTGGGCGGCATCGCTGCAGGGCCACTGCAGCCCCACCTGCTCGATCCGCTCATACGAAACGCCCCCGTATATCGGGGTGAGGGCGGCTATCTCCTCCATGATATCTTCGGCTCTGCCGTAGGGCATCGGGTACCCCAGGCGTTCTGAGAGCGCGCAGATGATCTTCCAGTCCTCCCTGGCTTCTCCCGGGGATTCGACGGCTTTCCGCACCCGCTGGACCCTGCGTTCGGTATTGGTGAACGTGCCGTTCTTTTCGGCGAAGCTGGCTGCAGGCAAGATGACATCGGCCAACTCAGCCGTCTCGGTGAGGAAAATATCCTGCACAATCAGCAGATCGAGATTCCGAAGCCCCTCCTCCACATGGGCAATGTCGGGATCGCTCAGCATGGGATTTTCCCCGACGATATAGACCCCCCTGATGCTCCCCTCTGCCGCTCCGTTGATGATCTCCACGACAGTCTGCCCCGGTTCGGGGGAGAGCGGTCGGTTCCAGGCTGCCTCAAACTTCCTCCGGACCTCCGGGTCACTTACCTTCTGGTAGCCGCTGTAGACATCAGGCAGGGCTCCCATGTCACAGGCTCCCTGGACATTGTTCTGTCCACGCAGGGGGTTGACACCGGCGAATTCCCGGCCGACATTACCAGTTACCATGGCCAGGTTGGCCAGTGAGAGCACATTGTCGGTACCAGTCGTGTGCTGCGTGATACCCATGGAGTAGATAATTGTTGCTGTCTCGGCTCCGGCATAGAGGCGGGCGGCTGCCCTGATCAGTTCGGCAGGAACTCCGCAGATACCAGCCGCGAATTCCGGGGTGTGCTTCCTGATTATCGGGAGGATCGTATCAAATCCCTCGGTTCGCTCGGCGATAAAGTCTTCGTTCTCAAGTCCCTCTTCTAGAATCACATGCATCATGGCATTGATCAGGGCCACATCCGTACCCGGCTTCTGCTGGATATAGATATCAGCATTCCGCGCCAGCGATATCTCCCGGGGATCGGCTACGATCAGTTTTGTCTTTCCCGATGCGGCTGCCTGGCGGATGGTTATGCCGATAACCGGATGGCATTCGGTGGTATTGGAACCGATGACGAAGATTGCCCCTGACTGCTTTATCTCGGCTATGCTGTTTGTCATTGCCCCGCTGCCGAAGGCCCTGGCAAGCCCTGCCACTGTGGATGCGTGGCAGAGCCGGGCACAGTGATCGACATTGTTGGTGCCGAGGCCTGCCCGGACGAATTTCTGCATGACATAGTTCTCTTCGTTGGTGGTCCTTGCCGAACTCAGCCCGGCTATCGCATCGCTGCCATACCGCTCCTGTATGGCCCGTAGGCGTTCTGCCGCATAATCAAGGGCCTCCTCCCAGCTGACTGCGGTCAGCTCACCCTCCTTCCGTACCATGGGAGTGGTAAGACGCTTAGGGGAGTGGATGAAATCGAGCCCGAAACGCCCCTTCACGCAGGTGTTCCCGTCGTTCGGTACGGTACCGGTCGCAGCCGATACCTTGACAATCTCTCCCCTTGAGCGGTGCACGTTGAGATCAAGCTGGCAGCCTACTCCGCAGTAGACACAGGTGGTCCGGACCTTGACCAGATCCTTGGCCTGCCCCTTTCCCTTGGCCGCCTTGGGGGTCAGGGCCCCGGTAGGGCAACTACTGAGACACTGCCCGCAGCTCTCACAGGCAGTCTCCTTCAGCGGTTCATGGAATCCGGTGGTGACAATGGTCTCATAGGAGCGCTTGTGGAAATCGATGGCCTCCACCCCCTGCACTTCCCTGCACATCTTGATGCAGCGTCCGCAGCGGAGGCATTTCGACGGATCGTAGACAAAGGCCTTCTCACGGGCTGTGTAATTCATGCTGGTTATCTTGTGCTCAAGGCTCTCAAAGCGGTGCTCGTTTACACCGTACTCGTAGGCATAATCCTGCAGCAGGCAGTCGCCGTTGCTGTCACAGGAGGTGCAGGCCAGCCTGTGCTCGGCGATGATCATTTCTAGGATTGTCTTTCGGAGCTTCCTGATCTCTGCTGTGGAGGTCCTGATCTGCATTCCCGCCTCAACGGGGGTCGAGCAGGCGGTATGCAGTTTCGGCTTTCCGATTACTTCCACAAGGCAGAGCCGGCAGGCTCCGCTCGGGGAAAGGCGGTCGTCCTTGCAGAGACGGGGTATTTCGATACCGATCCGCAGCGCGGCTTCAAGGATGGTGGTCTCTTCGGGAACCGCCACGGCGCGGTCATCAATTGTCAGGGAAACAGTGTCGCTCATTGCAGTAGTATATCATACCTGAAAGATTTTCAAATGGGTTTTCAACCCATATCTTAGTATACAAAAATCGCTTCACTCACTATACTGTGCCCTATGAAAACAACCGAAACTGCAGAGCACACAGTCAGACTTATCGCCTTTGACCTCGATGATACGCTGCTGCAGGAGGATTTGAGCATCTCGGAGGAGAACCGGTCAGCCATCATTGCGGCGGAGCAGGCCGGGGTCACCGTACTGCTGGCCTCAGGAAGAGTAAGGGAAGCAATGTACCACTACGCCGAAGAGCTGGGAATGACAGAGCGTGAGGGCTATATCGTCTCCGGCAGCGGGACCGATGTGATCCGGACCGATACCGGGGAGCAGCTGCTGCTTCACACCCTCCCGGTCGAAGAGGCAACAGCGGTGTGTATCGAGACAGTTGCTCATGGATTTCCCGTCAGCTACTATCATGATGGCAGGATCATCTCAAGCGGGGACAACTTCTGGGTGTGGGAGAACGGACGCCTTTCGGGGATGGAGACTGTCATTGATCCGGATATCACGGCAAGGCTCAGTGAAGACAAGCCGCAGAAACTGGTCATTGCCGGGGACCCTGACAAAATACCGTCCCTTGAGAAGGTGCTGCGTCAGCAGTTCGGTGATACGTTCCACATCATCATTTCTAAGCCCTTTTTCCTCGAGTTCCTCCCGAAGGAGGCCGACAAGGGCCATGCGCTTAAGTTCCTTGCCGAGCACCTTGGCATTGAGCAGGCATCCGTAGTTGCTGTCGGGGACTCAATGAACGACCTCGGCATGATAACCTATGCCGGAACCGGGGTTGCTGTCGGCAATGCCGTTGCAGAGATCAAGGAGGCGGCAGATATCGTGCTGGATGAGACCCATGCTGACCATACTGCCGCGGCCCTGATGCAAAAACTGCAGCACCGGCTCCCTACCCGGGTGCCAGGCACAGCATCCACCTAACCCTCGCAATTCAAGAAACGGTTTGTAGTAATTATTTGCATGGTTACTAATTGTAATTCTTTCCACCTAAGAGTGGTTCGGAGTTGAGTCTGGCACTTGAAACAGGAAAAAGCTTATTGATCGATATCAACAGGTTGTGAGTTCGTTGGTGGGTGGCCATAAAATAAATGCCGATCACTACGGATCAACTTCTACAAATTGTATTAATACATCTGCTATAGATGCCCGGAAGATGTTCCAAACCTCCACACCAGCATGTTCATCAGTTCCTGAAACTGTGCACCGGGGCAGGAAGGCGCCCTCCGCGTGCTATCATGGCACTGCAGTCATAGCCATTCACCGGCATGACGGGAGCTTCACCGAGCAGTCCCCCATAGACGACTGCGTCCCCGACATCCTTGCCCGGTACGGGGATGATGCGTACTGCCGTGGTCTTCTGGTTGATCATGCCGATGGCAGCCTCATCGGCTATGATGCCTGAAATCGTGGCTGCCGTGGTATCTCCGGGAATCGCTATCATATCGAGTCCGACAGAACATACACAGGTCATTGCCTCCAGCTTCTCCAGCGTAAGCGCCCCCCGCTCCACCGCCCGGATCATGCCGGCATCTTCCGATACGGGAATAAATGCCCCTGAGAGCCCGCCGACATGCGAGGATGCCATGATCCCGCCCTTCTTCACGGCATCATTGAGCAACGCTAGTGCTGCAGTGGTTCCCGGTGCACCGACTGATTCCAACCCGATCTCCTCAAGGATATAGGCGACACTGTCACCCACCACCGGAGTCGGGGCCAGTGAGAGATCTACAATCCCGAAGGATGCCCCGAGCCGTGAGGATGCCTCGGCAGCCACCAGCTGACCGATTCTCGTTATCTTGAAGGCAGTACGCTTGATCGTCTCTGCCACAACATCAATTGAGGCTCCCCTGACCCGCTCCAGGGCGCTCTTCACCACCCCCGGACCGCTTATCCCGACGTTTATCTGGCACTCCGGCTCCCCGGGACCATGGAATGCCCCGGCCATGAAAGGGTTGTCCCCAGGAGCGTTGCAGAAGACGACCAGCTTGGCACAGCCGATACCGTCGGCATCGGCTGTAGCCTCCGCCGTTGCCTTGATGATCTTCCCCATCTCCGCAACGATATCCATGTTGATTCCTGATTTCGTGGTCCCGAGATTTACCGAACCGCAGACCCGTTCGGTCTCACTGAGCGCCTCCGGGATAGAGCGGATCAGGGTCATGTCTCCCTTCGTCGCCCCCTTCTCCACCAGCGCCGAGAACCCGCCGATGAAGTTGACGCCGGTCTCCCTTGCGGCCCGCTCAAGTACCCGGGCAAAGGGAATATAGGAGGAAGCTCCGGAGGCCTGGGCTACCATGGCAATGGGGGTGACGGCTATCCGCTTGTGGATGATTGGGACCCCGAACTCCTCAGCTATCGCATTGCCGGTGGCGACAAGCTTCCCGGCACAGTGCATGATCTTGTCATAGATCGCCGCACAGCTTTTCTCAACGCTTCCGGCTGCACAGTCAAGCAGCGATATGCCCATGGTGATAGTGCGCACATCAAGATGCTCCGACTCGATCATCTGTACCGTCTCGAATATTTCAGTATTGGAAAAGAGCATGGCTAAATCCTGTGCATGGCATCAAAGACATCCTGATGCGTAAGGGACATCTTCACCTTCAGCTCTCTGCCGAGTTCCTCTAGCCTGGTACGGAGTTCTCCGATCTCAAGACTGGTATCAGAGAGGTCAACGAGCATGATCATGGTGAAATAGTCCTGCATGATAGTCTGGCTGATATCGAGGATATTGATCTCATTCCCGGACATGAACCCGCTGACACTTGCAATAATACCTTTATGGTCCTTTCCGATCACCGTCACGATAGCTGTCATCCGAGCCTCCTACGTTGTGAATAGCTGGTAATGAATCATTCAAACAGAACCTGCTGCTTACCCTTCAGCCGCTCCCGGATCATCCCAACAACCTTCTCGAGATCTTCCGGCCTGGCAATGATATCGACTTCATCGGCATCAATGGTCAGCACTTCGGAGCTGCTCCAGTTTTCGATCCAGCTGTCATAGAGGCGGTTGAGCCCCAGCAAGTACTCATCGGGGATAGATCCCTCA
>CAZSBC010000040.1:0-17445 GCA_964605195.1 uncultured Spirochaetales bacterium
GCTACCAGAAAGGCCTTGGTCTTCCCACTATTCCCGGAGAAACTGCCCCTTACGGGGAATCCTTCATACGGGAACATCGACTCTACCAGTCTGACTTCCTCTTTCGACGCTACGGATTCACTCTAGATGATTTCACCTTTACCGAAGATGGTTATCTTGACCTTTCCAGGGACCCAAAACAGGCCTGGGCTGATAACCATCCGGAGTTCTTTCCAGTTTCCCTGAGAAGGAGCTCGCGCGAAGAGCTGCTGCGGGTCCCGGGGCTGGGACCGGTCTTAGTCAACAGAATCCTGAAACACCGCAGCAGCACCCCGATCAGCTCACTCGAGACCATCAGGATTCCCCGCCATTTACTCAACAAGGCAGCCCCCTACATACATCTCTGATTATGTGGCATACTCACGAGCATGAGAATTCTTGTCAGTGCCTGCCTGGTCGGCATCAATTGCCGCTACAACGGGTCCTCAGAACAGTTTTACATCCCGGAGCTGAAAGAGCTTGTTGAGAAGGGTATTGCTGTGGCTGTCTGCCCGGAGGTAGCCGGAGGACTTCCTGTCCCGAGAGAGTCGGTGGAGCTTGATCCGATGCGGGTCCCGCGGGACCGGTACGGCAACAATTACCTTAAGGCCTTCCAACGGGGAATCTCTTCGATTCTCTCCCAATACCCTCCGGGGATTTTCAATGCAGCCGTCCTCAAGGAGAACTCCCCCTCCTGCGGGGTAAACATGATTTATGACGGGACCTTCACCGGCACCAGGGTCCCCGGCATGGGGTTGTTTGCAGCGCTGCTGGAGGATAAGGGAATACGCCTGTACTCCAATGAAAAGTATGCTGAGCAACCGCTGAAGTTCTCTAGGTAACCAGTTTTCTACGCTGTGAAATCATGACACCGACCAGTACCACCACCATTCCCGCTATCTTCATCACTGTGAAGGTTTCATCGAAGAACAGATAAGCAGTTATCGCTGTAACTACCGGGATAAGATTCACAAACCCGTTTGCCCGCGTCGGACCGAGGCGTTGAATGCCGTAGTTGAGAAAGATGAAGGCAAGGCTAGAAGCAAATAGGGCCAGTACCAGAATTGCTGCAACTGTAGCGCTATCAGGCCGTACGGCAAATGCCGTAGGGCTCTCCATCACCAGAAAGAGGGGAAGAAAAAACAGCAGACCGATGCTGTTCTGTACGGCTGTAATGGTAATCGGCGAGTAGTGTACAGGCAGTTTCCTGACCGCAATGGTATATAGCACAGCTGATATCATCGCCCCGAAGATAAGTACTATCCCGAAGGCCGAAACATCATTGCCACCCAGCCCATGGATTGAACTGGCCACCAGCAGGACAACTCCTAGAAATGAGATAACGGCGCCGATGATATTCTGTACCGTAAGCTCTTCCTTGATGAGAACCCGGGCAAACAGCGGAGTTGCTACGGGCATAGTGGCAATTATTACCGAAGTCACTGCAGCAGATACGCTTTTCAGACCATAGGTCTCAAATAGAAAGTAGAGAAACGGCTGGAAGAGAGCAATGAGCAGGAACAGGGGAAGGTCCCCTGCGGCCGGCAGAGCATGTTTGCCGTTCACCGCCAGATTCATCACCATGAGAAAGAGAGAAGAGACAATGAGCCTGAAGGTTATGATGGTTACAGGATTGTACACCTCCAGAACCAGACGGGTTGCCGGAAAAGATATCCCGTAGAAGACCATCGCCAGGGTAACAAGAATAATTGCCGTTGTTCCTCTTCTCTGCTGTTGTTCGCTCATGATCATCGAGTATACTCGTTAGATTGCTGACGTACAAGTAACAATGGGCACTCTGTGACCATATGCGTTTGTTTGATTGGTTAACCATTAACGTGTTATTATAAAATAGCAATTGTACACACTCTGCGTCTATGCTATCATATCCACATGCTAATACCTACTGACGGAGCTACCTGTGAGATAACAGTCAGGAAATCACGTTTTATCGGGGTCACGATCCCTGTTATAAGCCAGGAAACAGCCAGAGAAAGCATATCAGAAGCAAGGCAGGGATATCCCGACGCAAGTCATGTAGTTCACAGCTATATCCTCGGACCACAGGGGGACATCTTCAGCTTCAGCGATGACAAGGAACCGAAGAACACTGCCGGAAGACCGGTACTCGAAGTGTTGAAGGGCAGTGGAATTACAAATATCCTGGTACTGGTTATCCGCTATTTCGGTGGAACCAAGCTGGGAACCGGCGGATTGGTACATGCCTATTCCGCAGTAGCGAAGGAGGTGCTGCGGCTGACCCCTGTAGAACCACTTATAGAGACCTGTGAGTTTACAGTTACGTTAGCCTATGAGCATTACGAGCAGGTGAAGAAAGCTCTGCTTACCCTCCAGATGAGGGATGTCAGGGAGACCTTCGAAACAGCAGTATTGCTTACAGGAAATCTTCCAAAGGGAAATGCTGCGGTTGCAGCCCAGCAGATCTCCGACCTTACCGCAGGGAGATCATCTCTCGCTATTCCCACGCTCTGACAGCCTGTGCCAGTTCTCTGGCCGTATTGTAGGCAGCCTCTCGATCGGCTTCATCAGGTGCCCCCTGATACTCCACAGTCCCCACACAGTCCCACTTGAGTGAGTTGGTGACCTCTTCGAACTGTTTATGCGCTCCCCCTGACCAGCCGTATGAACCGAACCGCATAACTTTCCGGTTATTCACATGACTGCGGTCAAGAATATCAAGAATGGCATACATTGGAGGAAACATCCTGTACTCATAGGTTGGTGCACCGATGATGATGCCGGAAGATCTCCAGGCTGAAGCAAGCACAAAGGAGGCATGCTCCTGCGGCACACGATGAATATGCAGGGGAATCCCCTCATCCTCCACACCCTTGATGATAGAAGGAAGCAGCGCCTCGGTGTTGCCGTACATGCTGCTCCAGATGAGCGTAATCTCCTTCTCTGCCGGTCCGTTCATATAGGAGGCAAGTTTCAGGTAGTCGTTGATAATCTTGGCAGGATTTGCCCGCCAGATAATTCCGTGACTCGGGGCAATTATCCGGACATCTACCTGCGCAAGCTTCTTGATTCCCCGTATGACAAACGGGGAGAAAGTGGAGACTATGTTGGCATAGTAACGGAGGGTCTCACGTGCAAAGAACTCATGCTCCTTATCAGTGAGCTGGTCATCGAAAACAGCATCCCCCACCTTCCCGAACGCTCCGAAGGCATCACAGGAGAAGAGTACCCCGGATTCCGGTTCAAGGGTCATGATCGTCTCCGGCCAGTGTATGTTGGGGGTATCCTCGAAGATCAGTTTCCTGCCCCCGAGATCCAGGGAATCGCCGGAGCCGACGGCCCGTATATTCTCCTCTATCCCGTAGAAGGCTCTGACAAGCGGAACTGCCTTCTTTGAGCAGATGATCTGTACATCAGGATTCCTGCGTTTCATCTCTGCCAGCCAGCCGGTGTGGTCGGGCTCCATATGGTTGAGGATCAGGTAATCAATATCTTCAAGCTGTATCTGCAGGGACTTAAGCTGTACAGAAACATCATCCACTGCGTTTTCCCAATCCTTCACCAGATCAATCAGTGCAATTTTCTCTCCACGTACAACATAGGAATTCAGCGATACACCATTCGGTATCGGCCAAATTCCCTCGAACAGATCTCTTGACCCGATGTTGGTGCTTACTCGAAAGATTCCATCTGCAATTTCAATCGGTTTCATAGTACCATCCTATCTATAAACTCTCTTATTTGATAAGATACCAAAGGAACGCCGTTGTAGAAAGGCCAATAAAAAGATTTCAGAGAAATATCTACCATATATGCACCACTTGCAGCATTGTTATAGAAGGAGTTTACAGTCTGTTTCCAGGCTTTCATGTAATTATGAGAATACTTACCCTGCATCTGTACAGCCCAATTCCCTATTACCGTGTACCGCTGGAGGAAGTATCGCTGTTTGCCCCCATGCCGGCAGTGCGGCAGGCCATTTCATACGCAGAGCAGCATATAATCGATTACCAGTTGGCAGAGGCTGCCATCAGCTGCCGATTCAACCCGGATGACGGTACCCCGTTGCCGGGGAGCGAGCACCTTGCCGTTTCTCTGCTGCCTGCTTCACCAGATCTCTACGGTTCTATCCTGGAGTATAATGACAAGTTCTTTCCGGTCGGGGATTATCTGTTCATGCAGTTTTCAGACAACAGCCCCGAAGGAATTTACGCTGCCTGCAGCCTTTTCACGGAACACCTGCTGCAGAGGGACACAGCTCTTTTTACTGAAATCATTACCCTGCGAATGGTGCGTGAGCAACCGGGAGCTCTCTCGGGAGTACCAGAGGAGTTTGCCTTTCAGTTCTGCTGCAGAAAAAGAGATAGTTAGCACTCCTTACTTTAGAAATCAATACCATAGAGCAGGGGAACGAGGAACGGTACAGCTATGGTAAGCAGTATTCCGTGGGCAAGTGATATCGGTACATAGGTCACACCGCACGACTTCTCCACCATGGGAAGCGTTACATCCATACTCGTAGCCCCGCAGACACTGATGGCGGCCCGATACTTTCCGAAGCTCGCCAGCAGGGGAATGGTAATGAAGGCAAGGCTCTCTCTGAAGAGGTTGCTCAGGAATGATATCGACCCGAGGACGGGATCACCGAGATCAGAGAGTAGTATACCGGAGAGCGAGTACCAACCGAACCCCGAACTCACCGCAAGGGCTTCGGATAGTGAGATCTCGAAGAGCAGAGGCATGAAGAGGGCACCTCCAAGTGTTCCGGCAATCGTCAGAACCGGTAGTCCTATGGTTACCGGATCCCTGATGACATCTTTCAGGCGGACCTCACCATGAATCATCTGAATGCCGACAAGAAAGAGCAGAAGATAGAGCAGCCATTCTGAGATATCCTCGGCATACCAGTTCATCAGCTCTGTTGTTGAGGAGAGCAGGGCTCCCGTTGCTACAATGGCTATCAGAATCAGCGGTTCCCTGAGGTGCTCAAAGAACGTCTGCTTCGTTGTTCCGGTATGCTGGGTGTCCTTTTTTTCTTCCTGATAATCTATTTTTCTTATCTTTCTTACAACAAATCCAGCCAAGAGGACAATTGATGCGCTGCCTACAACAGTTGCAACAGCAAATGCGACTGCTGTCACCCCTATCAGGGAAAGCTTGCTTCCGATATCTTCAATTAATCCGGTTTTCACCCCCATACTGAAGAGCAGTGCATAGAGACAGATCATGAGAATGCGGTTCACCGCTCTCTCACGTCTTTTGGGAATTATTCGCAGGGCTGCCATGATAACCCCGAGAAGCAGGGCTGCAAAGAGCAGGCCAAGGTAAAGTATCGTTTCCATGCTACAGACACTACTTGATACGTCCTACATTTGCAACAGAGTCTTGTTCATTTCATGCATCGTGAGTATATTGGAGTCTACGCGGAGGTCTAAGTGAAAAGCGAGCATATCAGCGACACACTGTCGGTTCTTGAGATAGGGGAAAAAACCATATATCTGCTGGGGACAGCACACGTATCACGTGACAGCGTGGATGAAGTCGCATCCATAATTGAAGAGAAACAGCCGGAGCATATCTGTGTTGAAATTGATGCCGGGCGATATAAAGTGATGAAAGAGGGGCAATCCTGGACGAGCCTCAATATCGGAAAGGTCCTGAAGCAGGGAAAGGGTTTTTTTATGCTTGCCAACCTTGCCCTCTCATCCTTCCAGAAGAGAATGGGCAGGGAGTCCGGCACAACCCCTGGACAGGAGATGCGGATTGCCATAGAGGCTGCAGAAAAGGCCGGAATCCCCTTCTCCTTCAGTGACCGGGATATCCAGATCACCCTCCGCAGGGCGTGGAAGAAATCGGGTTTCTGGAACAAGATGAAGCTGCTTGCAGCCCTCCTTTCTTCGGCTTTCTCCAGGGAGAAGCTCTCCGCGGAAGATGTGGAGGCGCTCAAGGAGCGTTCAGCCCTCCAGGGAATGCTCGAAGAGTTGGCAAAGGAGTTGCCTGCAGCCAAATCGGTTCTTATAGATGAACGTGACCGCTACCTGGCCACAAATATCTTTACTGCTCCGGGGAAAACCGTGCTGGCTGTCATTGGGGCCGGTCATGCCGGAGGAATTATCACCACCCTGGAAAAGCTTGAGAACGGCACTATGGAAACCGGTTTGGATGACCTTAACTACATCCCTCCCCCGGCCAAAGCATCCAAAATAGTTCCCTGGATTATTCCTGCAGGTGTAGCGGGTCTTATCATATACGGGTTCATCAACTCCGGCTGGTCCCAGGGCCTGGAAATGTTCATCTACTGGTTTGCAGTAAACGGTATCCTGGCCGGTATCGGAGCGATCCTCTCCCTTGCCCACCCGCTTACTGTCGTTGCCACCGTCCTGATGGCACCCTTCACCTCCCTGAATCCTACGATTGGTGTCGGCATCGTTTCAGGAGGGCTGGAAGCCTATCTCCGCAAACCTCGGGTCTACGATTTTGAGCATCTCAATGATGACATAGTCTCAATACGGGGATTTTTCCGTAACAGGGTCACCCATGCACTGCTGGTCTTCTTCTTCACCAGCATAGGAAGTGCCATAGGTACCTTTGTCGCCTTCCCCTTCCTCATCACCCTTATCCAGTAAATATCTTCCGTACTGCAGCGGTGATGTCGGAGAAGGAGGCATACATGCTCGCTTCAAGATGCGAAGCCTGCTCCCTGTGATGGATATCCGGACCATAGAAGCGATCAAACCCCATCTGCTGCGCAGTGGTGACCCGCTTGATAATATGACCGATAACCCGGATCTCTCCTGCCAGCGTCAACTCACCGGCAGCAGCCGTCTTCTCAGTAACCGGTTTACCGGTCACGGCTGAAAAGAGCGCCAGAGCCAGCGGCAGTTCAATCCCTACCTCGGCCAGCCGGATACCACCGGCAACATTGATATAGATATCCCGGTCACTCAATAGAATACCGGAATGCTTTTCTAGAATTGCAGCAACCCTGGAGACCCGTGCAGAGTCTATCCTGTCAGAGTATACGCGGGTATACCCGCTCTTGGCAGGTACAACAAGGGCCTGGATCTCCACCATGAAGGTGCGTGACCCCTCAAACACGGCAGCAGCCACCGTCCCGGCCGGTACAGTCCCCCGGCGCAGTCCCAGGAAAAAGCTTTCAGGAGATTGCGCAGGTACCAGCCCCTTCCTAGTCATGGTAAAGACTCCGATCTCATCAACAGATCCGAACCGGTTCTTTGTTGCCCTGAGGATTCGAATGCCAGACTCTGCATGGTCAAAGTAGAGGACGGTATCCACCAGATGCTCTACCACCTTCGGTCCGGCAAGGGTCCCGTCCTTGGTAACATGCCCCACCAGAAACAGCGCTGTCCCGGAGGTCCTTGCAGAATCAGCAAGTTCGACAGTACTGTACTTAATCTGGTTCACTGTCCCCGGGACTGGTCCGTTCTCCTCGCTGTGAAGCGTCTGGATGGAATCTACAATGATGAGCTGATAGCGTTCCCGGTGGATGTGATCGAGGATTGTCTCCAGCCGGGTCTCTGATAGTACGTGTATATTCCCAATCGGCAGATTCAATCTTTCCGCCCGCAGCCGGATCTGCTCAACCGACTCTTCTCCGGCAATATAGAGACTCTTTTTTGTGCCTGAAAGAGCAATAACTTGCAACAAAAGGGTTGATTTTCCAATACCAGGCTCCCCACCGATAAGCACAGAGCTGCCTGACATGATTCCGCCGCCAAGCACACTGTCCATCTCTGAGACGCCGGAAGTGAATCGGAGTCCCGAACTTACGGTGATTTCCGAGAGTTTGCGGGCTCCGGCTTTGCTGTGCGACGCTGCTACCCTGTCACTCTTCCCGCCGGTACCGGTTCTCCGCTTTTCAACCAGTGAGTTCCAGGCACCGCACTCGGGGCACCTTCCTAGCCATTTGCTCTCCGAATGGCTGCATTCGCTGCAGATGAAAACGGTTCTTTCTTTTGCCATACGACCATATCCCGATGTAGCGGCATTCAAGAGAAATCTATCAGTTCCACCACAAAGATCAGATAACTGTCCGGTGGAATGACCCCGGGATAGCCCCGCTTCCCGTATCCCAGTTCAGGTGGGATTATCAGCAGGCGCTTTTCACCGCGAATCATATCCACGAGGGCTTCATTCCAGCCTGCTATTACCTGCCCGACGGAGAAGGTCGCCGGTGAGTTGCGAGCATAGGAGCTGTCAAACTCTACCCCGTTCAGTAAAGACCCCTTGTAGTGTACCGTCACCGAACTCCCCATTCTCGGAGACTCCTTTCCGCTGGCGGTATCACCCTCATCTAGCACGATATATCGCAGGCCAGACTCTGTCACTGCAGCATCAGGCCACCGGTTGGCAACTTCAGCTTCCGCTTTTTTTCGTCCTGAAACAAGCTTTTTTTCTTTATTTTTATTGATATTATCAATTCTAGACTCAAAATTGTCTTTGGTAACGACAAACTGTTTGGCTTCTTCGCCTTCTCTGATGATATCTATCCGGTTAATACGATCCCCCTGACGTATTTCATCGACCACTTCCTGGCCTGCAACTACATAGCCGAACACGGCATGCTTATCATCCAGCCAGGGGGTCTCAAGGTGAGTGATGAAGAACTGGCTGCCGTTGGTATCAGGGCCGCTGTTTGCCATGGAGAGCACACCGGGACCGCTGTGCCGGAGAGATGCATCAAACTCATCGGGAAACGAATACCCCGGTCCCCCGGTTCCGGTGCCATTTGGGCAACCGCCCTGCACCATGAAATCGGATATGACCCGGTGGAACTTCAGTCCGTTGTAAAAACCTTTGTCACCCCTGTTTCCCAGGACTCCCTCAGCCAGCCCGACAAAGTTTGATACTGTCAAGGGAACTTTCTTGTATTCCAGGCGGATCAGGATCTCTCCCTTGGAACTATCGATGTTTGCATATAATCCTTCTTCCAGATTATTCATTGTAACTCCTTGCATAATTGAGATTGGTTGTGGATGATACCATATCCGTCTGCAGCAGGGCAACGTCTCGGCAGAGATCAATCAAAGAGATCGTCACTGCCTGAAATTATCTTATAGACTCTAAGAAGATCTTCCGATGAGTAATAGGATATTTCGAGTCTGCCTTTCTGCAGGGAGCCCTTGACGGACACCTTTGTACCGAGGGCACCGAGAAACTTCTCTTCAACTCTGCGCTGTTCAAATGGTTTCTCATCAGCCCCAGCATGTTTCTTACCCTTTTTACCGCCTGCCCTGCCGCCATTATTCAAAATGCGGGCACTGTTTTCTGCCTGTCGTACTGACATGGCCTCTTTCATGATCCGCTTGAACAGCAATGCTCGGTCAGCCGGATTGATTACCGACAGCAGTGCGCGGGCATGCCCGGCAGTTATCACACCTTCCACCAGGGTCTGCTGTATATCCTGAGAGAGGTTGAGGAGACGGAGGCTGTTGGCTATGGTCGAACGTTTCTTTCCCAAACGCCTGGACAGATCTTCCTGACTGAGGGAGACCTGCTCAATAAGAAACCTGTAGGCCTGAGCCTCCTCAATGGGGTTGAGGTTCTCACGCTGGATATTTTCAATAAGGGCAACTTCAAGGCGCTGTTCTTCAGAGAAATTCCTTATAAGAGCCGGAATATGGGTAAGACCCGCCATTTTGGCGGCCCGGTATCTTCGTTCACCGGCAATTATTATATACCGGTCCGGTGTTGTTGCGGACTCCTCGACAAGAATCGGCTGCAGCACACCCTGAGCCTGTATGGAATCGGCAAGTTCCTGCAGGGTATCATTATCGAAACTCTTTCTCGGCTGTCCCGGATTTGATTCGATCTTTTTCAGACTCAGCGTCACTACCGTAGCATCAGATGGTTTCTCCTCTTTCTGCTCGGAGGGTGCCCTGTTCTCCATTGAATAGTCACCGATCAGTGAGTGTATTCCCTTTCCCAGACCTCGTTTAGCCACGCTCAATCACCTCCTCGGCAAATTCCCGGTATCTTACGGCTCCAATACAGTTCGGATCATACAGATTGATCGGAAGCCCGTGAGAGGGCGCTTCCGACAAGCGCACATTTCTTGGAATCAGACTGGTAAATACCTTGTCTGCAAAATAATCAGAAACATCCTGTACGACATCCTTTGCAAGTCGTGTCCGCTGGTCATACATGGTAAATACGATTCCCATGATATCGAGTTCGGGGTTGAGATGCTTCTTCACATTCATGATGGTCCGGACCAGCATACTCAACCCCTCCAGCGCAAAATATTCACACTGCAGTGGAATGATCGAATAGTCAGCTGCCACCAGGCCGTTCAGGGTCAGCAGTCCCAATGAGGGGGGGCAGTCGATAAGGATATAGTCCCACGTATCAGAGAGCTCCTGCAGGGCATTGCGTAGGTAATACTCGCGCCTGTAGGCATCAACCAGCTCGACATTCACACCGGTAAGATGAATATTGGACCCAATGACAAACAGCTGCTCAACCGGGGTGCCCTGGATGGCTTCGTTGATTGAGCACTTGCCGGATATCACCTCATAGATACCATCAAGCTCATCATCGCCTCCCACAGCACTGGTGAGATTCCCCTGCGGATCGAGATCGATCACGAGGACTTTTTTTCCGTAATCTGCTAAGTAGGCGCCCAGATTCGCGGTTGTCGTTGTTTTCCCAACACCGCCCTTCTGGTTAGCAAGCACAATGGTTTTTGCTGACATGGGAGAAAGTATAATGAATAATCCTGCTGGTGTCATCAGATTTTATATTTTTGCAGTAACTAAATATGTTTTTGTTCTCTGTGAAGACCTTGACCAACAGGGCTTCATTCAGTACCTTTCTGTTACACACGAAATAAGGAGTTTGGTATGGAAGAGAAAGTCAAAGCTGCAATTAATGATATCAGACCATCACTGCAGAACGACGGTGGAGATATTGAATTTGTCAGCCTTGTTGATGATACTGTCAGCGTCAGACTGACCGGGGCCTGTGCTGGATGCCCAATGTCCCAGATGACCCTCAAGCAGGGTGTGGAGCGGTATCTCAGAGACAAGGTGTCTCCTACGTTGGAGGTTGTTTCAGTAAACTGATTTCAAGCGTTTGATAAAAAAGCGGAGATTCCAACATCTCCGCTTTTTTTGTTTCACGTGAAACAGTCCAGTTAATAGCCTCATTTATTTCAATAAACGCAGGCAGCATGTTTCACGTGAAACATTGCCACCCTATTCAACATCAATCTCCGGCTCCTTGTCTGTAAGTGCTATGGAAACAATGTGGTCCGGATTTCGTATTGTCGATACAATAACTCCTCCTGCATTTCTTCCCTGGATGGGTATAAGGGAAGCATCGGTTCGGATTGAAAGTCCTTGGGCTGTAATACACATCAGGTCATGATTATCATTAACAGAGAGAGCTCCGACGATCTCTCCGGTCTTGTCAAAGAACTTGTAACAAATCTGTCCCTTCGTAGCCCTTGAGTGGGGAACAAAGCTGCTGTATTCTACCCGCTTTCCATACCCCTTTGTGGTTATCAGGAGAATTTTATTGGAATCGTTAACGCGCAGGATTCCAGCTACTTCATCAACTGCACTGAGCTTAATGCCGCATACGCCGCGTGAAGATCTTCCCATCGACCGGACCGCCTGTTCTGAAAACCGAACCGCTAATCCCTTTCTGGTAACAAGCAGGACATCATCGTCCCCGTTTGTCATGAGTGCGCTGACCAGTTTATCACCATCATCAAGTTTTATAGCTGCAATTCCTCTGCGCTTTGCGTTGCGGAAGAGAGGAATTTCCACCTTCTTCACCACCCCTCGCAGTGTGGCCATGAAGAGATATAGATTTGGCTCGAAGTCCTTGAATGTTATGATTGCTGTCACCTCTTCATCTGCCGATATTGATAGCAGCGACTTGATGTGGCTGCCTTTCGATATCCGGGATCCCTCAGGAATTTCATGTACCTTTATCCAGTAGGCCTTGCCTTCAGAGGTGACGAACAGGACATGGTCATGCGTCGATGCAATAAACAGATGCTCCACAAAATCCTCGTCTCGCAGGCTGGCGGCCTTAGCTCCCACACCACCGCGCCCCTGGGTTCTGTAGGCAGTTGCCGGTACTCTTTTGATAAAGCCCCTGTTGGAGATGGGAACAACAACATTCTCCTCCTTGATGAGGTCTTCAATATTGATGTCGTCCACTTCATCCAGCTCAATTTCAGTTCTGCGCTCATCACCATAGGTTTCAGCAATCTCGCCGGTTTCCCGGGAGATTACATCCATCTGCATCTGATCATCAGCGAGCAGTTTCCTGAAGTAGGCAATTTTATCCCGTATCTCATCCAGTTCATCTATGATCTTCTTCGTTTCAAGACTGGTCAGTTTCTGTAGGCGCATATCCAGAATTGCCTGCGCCTGAATCTCTGACAGCCCAAAACGCTTTATCAAGGATCCCTTTGCTGCCGCGACATCCGGTGATTCCTTGATTATTCTGATGACCTCATCAATATTTTCAAGGGCGATCTTCAGACCTTCAAGAATGTGAGCCCGCTCTTCAGCCTTACGAAGATCATACTGCGTTCGTCGGATTATCACCTCTTTTCGATGCTGAATGAAGTAATAAATCATCTCCTTGAGTGACAGCAGTTTCGGTTTCCCATCGACCAGGGCAAGATTGTTCACATTGAAATTCTGCTGCAGGGCAGTATGCGTGAACAGCTGGTTCAAGACAACCCGGGCTACGGCACTCCTCTTGAGCTCAATAATCACCCGCATTCCCTGGCGGTCTGATTCATCCCGCAGGTCAGAAATTCCGTCAATTTTCTTATCCCGGACAAGATCGGCGATTTTTGCGATAAGATTGGCTTTGTTTACCTGATACGGCAGCTCGGTAACGATGATTACATCCTTGCCGTTTGCCAGAGTATCGACAGAACAGCGTGCCCTGACCGTGATTTTTCCTTTGCCGGTTCTGAATGCATTCTTGATACCACGCAACCCGCAGATAATGCCTGCCGTAGGGAAATCAGGACCCTTGATGTACTCAAGCAGTTCCGGAAGTTCAATATCAGGATTATCTATCTGGGCACATATGGCCGTACACACCTCCCGCAGGTTATGCGGAGCCATGTTGGTGGCCATTCCGACAGCTATTCCGCTCCCCCCGTTGACCAGCAGGTTCGGTACCGCCGCAGGGAGCACCAGCGGTTCGATCATGGAGTCATCATAGTTGGGGCCGAAATCAACGGTTTCCTTATTGATATCATTCAGCAGCTGCTCACTGATCTTTGCCATGCGAGCCTCGGTGTACCGCATAGCTGCTGCAGGATCACCATCAACCGACCCGAAGTTGCCCTGGGGCTGCACCAGTGGATAGCGCATGGAAAAATCCTGTGCCAGCCTGACAAGGGCATCGTAGATAGACTGGTCTCCATGCGGATGATACTTACCAAGAACATCCCCAACGATACGACCACACTTCTTGAATGCTTTATCAGGACGCAACCCCATCTCATGCATTGAATAGAGTATCCGCCGGTGGACAGGTTTCAAACCATCGCGCACATCCGGCAATGCCCGGCTTACAATAACCGACATGGCATAATTGAGATACGATTCCCGCATCTCATCTTCGATGGTGATGGGTATTATTTTCTCTCTGATCACTGCCGGGTCTGTACTGTTATTCTGATTATCACTCAAATCTGTAACCTCGTTCTCCTCTTCATGCTACACATCAAGGTTTGATACCATCAATGCATTATCTTCAATAAACTTTCTTCTCGGTTCGACATCCTCACCCATCAGCATGGAGAATATGGTATCTGCTTCAACGGCATCTTCCATTTTTACCTGTATGACACTTCTTGTAGCCGGATTCATCGTAGTTTCCCAAAGTTGTGAAGGATTCATCTCCCCCAGCCCCTTGTACCGTTGAATAGCCACCTTTCTGGTACCGTTGTCAGCATCCCACTCCTTCAGTATCCGATCCCGCTCCTTTTCATTAAAGGCATACTCTGTGCGCTTGTTCAGGGTAAGCTTGTAGAGCGGCGGCATGGCCAGGTAGATATAGCCATGTTCAAACAGTTCGGGCATATACCTGAAGAAAAATGTCAGCAGCAGCGTCCTTATATGGGAACCATCAACATCGGCATCTGCCATGATGATGATCTTATGGTACCGTACCTTGCTGATATCGAATTCATTGCCGATATTTGCCCCGATGGAGGTTATGATCGGCTGGAGTTTCTCGTTTGTCAGCACCTTGTCGACCCGGGCCTTCTCTACATTCAGCATCTTTCCCCAGAGGGGAAGAATCGCCTGGTTTTCCCTGTTCCTTCCCTGCTTGGCACTTCCTCCGGCACTGTCTCCCTCGACAATGTAGATCTCACTGAGACGCGGATCCTTTTCGCTGCAGTCGGCAAGCTTTCCGGGCAGCCCGGAGCCTTCAAGAAACGATTTCCTTCTGGTGAGATCCCGAGCTTTCCGGGCAGCTATCCGTGCCTTGGCAGCCATCAGGGCCTTCTCTAGGATCATATCAACTACTGCAGGATACTCGTCAAAGTAGTCGGTGAGTTTCTGGTTTACCAGTGACTCTACTATCCCCTTGACCTCAGAGTTTCCGAGCTTGGTCTTTGTCTGACCCTCAAACTGAGGGTTGGGAATCTTAACCGAAAGCACCGCTGTGAGACCTTCCCGGACATCGTCTCCGGAAAAGGGAGCATCAATCTTTTTCGAGAGTTTCGATTTCTTCATGAAATCATTGAAGACTCTTGTCAGGGCCGATTTAAAACCAATAAAGTGGGTTCCGCCCTCTTTAGTGTTTATGTTGTTTACAAAGGTGAAAATTGTCTCGTTGTATCCGTCGTTGTACTGCATGGCAACTTCAATGTCTATCTGATCACGAACAGCCTCAAAGTAGATGGTCTCAGCATGCAGGGACTTCTTGGTCTTGTTCAGGTAATCAACAAAGGATTTTACGCCACCATCAAATTTGAATTCGCGCCGTTTAGCCTCTTTTCCGCGCTCATCGATAAATATGATCTTCACACCCTTATTGAGAAAAGCCAGTTCACGAAGGCGCTGAGAAAGCACATCGTAACTGAACTCGATGGTTTCAAATATCTCAGTATCGGGTTTGAATCTCGTATGGGTTCCGGTAATCTCGGTTGAGCCTGTTACTGCAACCGGTGAATCAAACAGTCCCCTCTCATACCGCTGATGGTACACACTTCCCTTTCTATGCACATAGACTTCCATCCACTCGGAAAGGGCATTCACTACAGATACCCCTACGCCGTGCAGACCTCCTGATACCTTGTAACTGTTTTTATCGAACTTACCTCCGGCATGCAGTCTGGTCATGACAATTTCAAGAGCACTCACATTCTCCGTAGGATGTATATCGACCGGAATTCCCCGGCCGTCATCCTCCACCCGTATACAGTTTCCCTGCTCTATCACTACAGTTATCTCGGAACAGTATCCAGCCAGAGCTTCATCAATACTGTTGTCAACCACCTCATAGACCAGATGATGCAACCCTTCGGTGCTGGTGGAACCGATGTACATTCCAGGGCGTTTTCTTACTGCTTCAAGTCCCTTAAGGACCTGTATTGCCTGAGCTGAATAGCTTGTTTGCATAGTTGTACCTATTTATACGAAGGATGTTGACAGTATATATTTTTACGGAATAAAAGTAAAGAAAGCTGCCGGTGCCCAGGCTCCTCCGGCAGCAGGGTACAATATGATTCACTTCATTTTTATTGATAGCTTTAATTTGTTATAGAAAAACATTTTATACATATTAGTTAGTATAACTAACTATATGAAGGGGAGCTATTTATCCCATTGGCAATCATTATTTCTTGTCTAAACTTTCCAGCTGATATAATATAGCCGATATGAGCAATAACGTTGATAATATCACCCTTTTCTGGCAGAAAGCACTGACGCGCATCAAGGCTGCCGTTTCCGAACAGGAATACCATACATGGTTCAGTCGGATGATATATGAATCCTCCTCCGACAATGAGATTATCTTCTCCGTACCTTCACGGTTTATACAGGACCAGATACGTCAACGCTACTTTTCACTGATCTCCTCCACCCTGAATGAACTAACCGGAAGCAATATTGACATCACATTCATCATCAAGGCAGTGAGTGATACGACACCACCGGCAGAATCTGTTGAAAAAGCAAAAGCTGTTACCGCAGAGAGTGTCTCTGCAAGACCTGCCGTAAACAGAAAAAATAATATCTCCTCTTCCCCTTCACTCTACTCTTTTGACTCCTTTGTCGTCGGCGACAACAGCTCCTTTGCTTTCAATGCCTGTTACGCCATAGCAAAAAACCCGGGTTCAGCATACAACCCATGCCTTATCTATGGAGGGGTCGGTCTTGGCAAGACGCATCTCCTGCAATCAATCCACAACTACATCAGGCAGCACAGCACGGAAGTGGTTGCGCAGTATGTGACGGCAGAGACCTTCACCAATGAGTTCATTGAAGCTCTCGGGGAGCGTAAGACGCAGCTCTTCAAGAACAAGTACCGTAAAGTTGATATTCTGCTCATAGATGATATCCACTTTCTCCAGGGAAAATCTTCCACACAGGAAGAGCTGTTTCATACGTTCAATGATCTGTATGAATCCAACAGGCAGATGGTATTTACCTGCGATCGCCCGGTTTCCGAACTCAAGGAGCTGACAGCTCGTCTTAGGAGCCGTTTTGAACGGGGGCTCAATGTTGATCTTCAACCGCCTAATTTTGAGACAAGAATGGCTATCCTGAGAAATAAATGTACTCAGCAATCCTATGTCATGGCTGATGACGTTCTTACCTTCATATGCAACAACATCAATACCAATGTACGTGATCTTGAGGCGTCCCTTACCAAGTTAATTGCCTACTCAAATCTGTTGAACAAGGAGATTACGCTTGAAATAGCCCAGGAACAGCTTAAGGACTCCTACTCAGTTACCCGTGAGCAGAGTATTGCCATCGAGACCATCCAGCGCGTTGTGGCAGATTACTTCAACCTCTCCTATATTGAGCTGCGGGGAAAAAAACGTACCAGGGCAGTTGCGCAACCTCGTCAGGTGGCCATGTTCGTTGCCAGAAAAATGACCGATTACTCCACAACGGAGATAGGATACGAATTCGGCGGAAGAGATCACACCACCGTCATGCATGCCTGTCAGCGTGTGGAAGGGCTTATCCAGTCTGATCCGACAATGGACTCCACTATACAAAAGATAATCCGTTCGGTTAACGAATACAGAAGAACATAATACCTGGTTACATTATATCTTTTTCAGTGTGTATAAATCCTGTATAACTTCTTTATAACATGTGGATTTTTCTCATCTAATTGTGGATAATGTGGTATAGTTGTTAATAATGTGGATAATATGTGAATGCTTTTGCAGAGTTACTAACAGCAAATGGTACTGCT
>CAZSBC010000040.1:17455-21938 GCA_964605195.1 uncultured Spirochaetales bacterium
TGAACAATCCATTTATGAGCTCTATCCACACTGTCAACAACCCCTATTACTATTACTACTAATTTATATATTAATACTAATAGTAATAGAAGACAGTACATTTTGTACCGTAAATATCGTTAATTGTATAAGGGAATATACATGAAATTTATCTGTGAAAAAAACAGCATACTGAAAGAAATTTCAATTGCCCAGGAAATCATATCCTCAAGGAATGCTCTCTCCATCCTATCAAATGTGTTGTTGGAGAGCTCCAATAATACGCTATCCGTCAAGGCAACAGATCTTAAAATCGGGTTTAAGACAAAAATTCCGGTAGAGACAGTCGAAGCCGGAAGTACAACGGTATTCTGTGATAAACTGCTGGGAATTCTCCGGTCACTTCCGGAAGGGGATATTGAATTCAGTGATGACGATGAAATAGTCGTAATCAAGCCTCTTTTTCAGAAGATAGATTTTAAACTGAGAAGTATTGCTGCAGAGAAGTACCCGGAACTGAGAGTAGCGGGAGAGGAAGATTTTTTTACTGTGGGACAGAAGGATTTCATGGAGATGATCAATCAGACGATATTCTCGGTATCTACCGATGAAACGAGATTTTTCATGAACGGGGTCTATCTGGAACAGTCCAAAACCGGATTGATTATGGTGGCAACTGATGGACGAAGACTCTCTTACATCAACAGGATAATGGAACAACCCATTCCGATGTTCAAGCCTGTAATAATACCGCCAAAATTTCTCAATCTCATCAGGAAGCTCAGCAGCAGGGAGGGAAATATATCCCTTTCTATCAATGATAACTATATTTTTGCCGAATTTGATGCACACAAACTCTATTCAACCCTTATAGAGGGGCAGTTTCCCAATTATCGAAGGGTAATACCAGAGAAGCAGCAGTTCAGGTGCAGTGTAGACAGGAATGTATTCCTTGAAGCACTGAAGCGGGTATCTCTGCTTGTTGACCAGAAGTCAAACAGACTGTTTCTCGAGATTGGGGATGGCAGCATTATTCTCTATTCCGAGGAGAATGATATTGGGATGGCCAAAGAGGAAGTTGCCTGTGATTACAACGGGGATGAGATCAAGATGGCAGTCAATGTTATGTATATCATGAATCCTGTCAGGGTTATAGATACCGAACAGATAACACTTTCCTTTACTGAGTCAAGCAAGGCTATCACCCTCACATCGGAACCGGAGAAAGATTTTTTCCATATTATTATGCCTATGCAGCTGGATTGATGAGAATTACCTCTGTCACTACGTATAATATCAGAAATCTGAAGAATCAGACCGTTGCGACGGACAGTGAGTTCAATATTCTTGTCGGAAAAAATGGTCAGGGTAAAACCAATTTTCTCGAAGCACTCTACATCTCCTGCTACGGAAATTCCTTCAGGAAGAGCCTGTTGAAGCATACTCAGACATTTGGAACAAGAGAATCGTTCATCAAATCAATAATCAAAACCGATAAAGAGGTTCTTGAGGTGGTTTTTTCCCTTACGAACGGCAAGAGAACCATCCAACTGCAGGGAAAAGAGATCAAGGATAGAAAGGAGTTGATATATACCTTTCCATGCATTGTCTTTACCCATGAGGATATAGATTTTGTCCAGGGAACACCGCAGGATGTGAGAAAATTCTATAACCAGACGCTTACGCTGTATGATCCGCTCTTTCTTGATGATATGCGAAAATACAATCATCTCATCAAGCAGCGTAACGTGGCACTGAAGGAGCGGCAACTTGATCTTATTGATCTGTATGATCTGCAGGTTGCCGATGTGGGAATTGAGATAGTACGGAAAAGAGAGGTGCTGATAAAGGAGTTCAATGAATTATTTCCCGATAGTTTTACCGCAGTAACCGGGGATGATACAGCAGTTTCTATACAGTATGCACCTTCCTGGAAGAGCTGTGGAGACAGGGAGGATATAGTAAACCTACTGGGAAAGCAGCGTTACAGGGATCTGAAGTACCAGATGAGTACCAGTGGACCTCACCGGGACCGTTTTCATGTGGTGAGAGATGGAAAGGATTATATTGAGACGGCTTCCACAGGACAGAAGCGGCTGGTCTCTCTGATTATGCGTTCTGCCCAGGCGGCTTTTTATACGAAGAAAACCGGTATGGAACCGATATTGCTGCTTGATGATGTGCTGCTGGAGCTTGATATGGAAAGAAGGGGCAGGTTTCTGGAAAACAGCAGAGGCTTCAGCCAGGCATTCTTCACCTTCCTGCCTGGAGAAACATACTTCAGAGAGCATGGGTATAGGGGGAATATTTTCACTGTAGACAAGGGGTGCATAACAGCAGATGAAAAAAGCTTCTGAACTGATAGATCAGGTATTCAACACAATTGATGAAAAATATTCTGAGGAAAAAAAGTATGTTTCCCTTTTTTCAGGCTGGGAAAGGATTGTCGGATCAGATATCGGAGCACATTCGTCCATTCGTGAAATTGAAGGGAATACCTTGCTGGTCGAAGCTGACCACCCGAGTTGGGCCCAGATTATTTCATTGAAAAACAGGGAGATTCTGAAAAAAATCGGGAAGGCCTATCCGGAACTTCAAATTGGGAGAATACGTATAATAATCTCTTGACATGATGGCAGTTACATCGGTATACTTCCTCACTCGATGGTGTGTAATTATCACTCCGATATAAGATTACTGAGAAAATACCGCTACTAGCATGCGCTTTTAGCGACAATATAAGGAGAATTTCCTTTATGAAAAGAACTTATCAACCTAGTAGAGTCAAAAGAAATAGAAAATGCGGATTTAGAGCCCGCATGAAAACAAAAGGCGGCAGACAGATTCTTGCCCGAAGAAGAAAAAAAGGCAGAGCAAAACTCTCTTCTGCAGATGAGAAAAAACCATACTAAACAGGAACGGTTAAGTAAGCGATCTGATATAGACCGGGTGTTTAAAGAGGGTATTTCCGTATCTGTATATGGAGCAAAGCTGATCCGTGCTGAAAACGGACTGGCTTTCAATCGTGTTGTTTTTATTCCTGCAAGAAAATATGGACATGCAGTAAGCAGAAACAGAATAAGAAGACATGCAAAAGAGATCTATAGACAGGAAAAACACAGGTTTATAACCGGAATCGATATAGTTATCGTTTTTTATCCGGGATCTGAGTATGACTATAGTAAGCGAAAAGAGCAGATGATACATCTTTTTTCAAAGGCAGGAATCATACAGGCATAATTACCACTATGCCGGCTTGAGTTATTTCTATACAGTTTCCTGGGTAATAATTGATCCTCATAACCGTCTCAGGAGAACATAGTGGATAGAAATACAGTATTGGCAATCGTTTTATCAGTTATTATCATTGTAGTCGGATTTTCCATCCAATCCATATTCTTTGCACCCGAAATCGATACTACGGCTGTGGAGAGTACCAGCCAGACACCACAGACAGCAGGAACAACAACTGAGCCAACTCAGGTGCCGGTTACGGCCAGTCCCGATACGGCGCCTTCGGAGATCAGCGGATCCCCCGGGGCCATAGAGGCACTGGGTGAAGATCCGGTCATAACCGAAGTTGCCTTTGAAACAGAGGTCTTTTCCATACTCTTTGATGCTGATAACGCCTCAATAGTCAGTATGAAACTGAAGGAACATCTTGACGAAGGTGTTCCGGTTGAGTTGATATTCAGGGATCAGACCGATGTTTCTGCCTTCCAGCACTACTTCGGGTACAATACGAATTCCAGGACGGATTACGGGTATAAAGTATCGCGTCCTGACAGTATGACTGTCGTATTCTCCAGAGATTTCAGTATAGTCGGGAATGACGGCAACCTGCTCCCCGAGTACTTCACATTCATCAAAACATTCAGATTCGCTCCCGAAGATTACCTGTTTGAGCTTTCAATTGAAATCAGGAACAGTGTCAACGAAGTTATTCCGCTCAATTATAACGGTTTTGCCTATACGCTTGGCTTCGGTCCCCAGATAGGTCCCTCCTTCTATGAGGAGCCCGACGGACGATACAGTTACCGAAGATTCTATACCCTTCAGGATGGCAAGAAGAAGGAAGCTAAGGTCAAGAACGATGAGTTCATTGTAGATACACTCTTCTCCTGGGCAGCCCTTACGGGAAAATATTTCACCGTCATCGGTATACCTGATGCGACCCAGTATACCCTGAGACTCTCTGAAGGCGAGACAGAGGTGATTCCGCTCACCTCCTATATGAACTTCTCAAGACCGGCTATCAGCAGCTCGGTCAATACAGATGTGTTCAGGTTCTATATAGGTCCCCAGCAGAAGCAGGAACTTGCCCTCTATAACAATGCTTCCGATAACGGGTTTGGTCTGAAGAACCTGAATCTGGAGAAAGCCATGGATTCAAGCTCCTGGTTCGGCTGGCTTGAGAATATCCTGAAATGGCTGCTTTCGATCTTCTACATGGTGGTGCCTAACTATGGTGTTGCCATCATACTGCTGACCATACTCATCAAGG
>CAZSBC010000041.1:0-21604 GCA_964605195.1 uncultured Spirochaetales bacterium
CGTGTCGATTTCAGGGAGCTGGTCAAGGATCTTGTCTCTGTATTCAAGATGCGGATAGAGCTGCGGCAGATCGGCGTACGGGATGAGTCCCGGGTCATTGGGGGGCTGGCTGTCTGCGGCCGGGACTACTGCTGTCATGGTATAACGGATAAGCTGAAACCGGTATCAATCAAGATGGCCAAGGAGCAGAATCTCTCTCTCAACTCAATGAAGATATCAGGCCCCTGTGGACGGCTGCTCTGCTGTCTCTCCTATGAATTTGACTTCTATCGCAAGGAGAAGAAGAATCTGCCCGCTGAAGGCAGCAGGATGAAGATACGGGAGGAGCTGTTCAAGATAACCGAAGTAAATATCTTATCTAAAAAGATATATCTTTCTTCCCGCGATGGAAGAGTGCTGGTTGTTCCCTTCGATAAAGTAGCGTATAATAGCGATAGGAAACAGTGGGATATTGCCAAGGATTATCTGGATCAGCTTCTTTCCGGCTGACCGGTGGCAGCACTGTCCCCATAAAAAGAGATAATTATTCTCAATCTTCTTAATTTATTGTCTTGACAGGTTTTATTCAGTATGGTATTTTTCCATCCGGTACCTGGTATTTCATGGACAGTGAGTGGAATACAGGACCAGAAACAGTACAGCAGATTATGCTGAGACACTTTCCATTTGCCATTGGCGCAACTGGCTGAGTATATTCTTTCATGAAGCAATCGTGTGAGGATATGAGATATATTTGGAGGTAACTAGGTGGCAGGTAAAGGTTCCGCTGCAAAGAGGCAGCGACAGAATGAAAAGAGAAGAGTCAGAAACAGAAATGCCAAGAGTCAGGTAAGGACGGCAACAAGAAAATTCAGGGAAGCTGTTGGTGCCCAGAACAGGGACGAGGCGGCAGAATCACTGAAAGCGGTTGTCAAGCTTATAGATACCTATACGGGAAAGGGATTGTACCATAAAAACAGTGCAGCCAGGAAGAAATCCCGATTGAGTGCCCAGCTGCAGAAAATGTCGTAACAGTTCCCGTTCGGGTAGCACTTCGATATGGGCAGATGCACGGGAGCCTGGGTTTTTTTACTCAGCCCCGCCAGTCTGCTGATCGCTTGGTAAGATGAGAAAATGGGAGGGTGTTTGAAACCTTTTTCCGATTTATTTGTCTTCCATTAAAAGATATAGGAGGGATTATGGCATCCCGCAAACTGACAAAGGCAGAGTTGATTGACAAGATCCATGATTCACTCGGATTTAACAGGGGTGATATTCATGAAGTCATTGATGCGGTTATTGTTGAGCTGAAAGCAGGACTTTCCGAAGACCGGGTTATAGAACTGCGGGGGTTCGGGACTTTTGAGATCAAGACGAGGAAAGGGCGTGAAAAGGCCCGCAACCCCAAGACAGGGGAACTTGTCTCGGTAGATACACATGGAGTTGCAGTTTTTCGGCCGGGGAAGGAGCTGAAAGACATAGCATGGGACCTGAGAAAGTAACTACAGCAAGAAAAAACCTATATGAAGCTTCAAAAATTCAGATTATTCGGGCGAATGAACGGCCTGGTGACAGCTGTCACCGAGGTCGTTTTGCTTTTACTGTCAGCGTTGATATTCTCGGCGGCATTCCCGGGATTTATATCGGATGACGGGATCGGATTCCTGGGGTTCATTGCCCTGATTCCCCTCTTTGCCGTTATTCGCAATGCAGGCTGGGGACGGAATCTCTTCTACGGGTTTGTCTTCGGATTCACCTTCTATACCCTGTTCAACTACTGGCTCTCCACATTCCATCCGCTGGCAGTCTATATAGCCCCATTGATCATGGGGGCTGAGATGATCCTGCTGTTCCCCGTTCTCAAGGCCGCTGACAAGTTGTTCCCGCGGTACGGGTTCCTCCTGCAGTTGATCATCTGGATAGCCTACGAGTACCTCAAGACCCTCGGTTTTGTCGGTTACCCCTACGGTATCGTCGGATATTCACAGTATCGCTTTCTTCCCTTCATCCAGATATCATCACTCTTCGGTATATGGGGAGTGTCACTGCTGACGATCTTCCCCTCCATACTGCTTGGCAGGTATCTTTCCGACTGGCTGGCCGGCAAAGCATTTTCCTGGAGACGACAGCTGTTTGCCCACAGGTATGTTTTGGGCGGTTACGCTGTTCTGTTCATTGCTGCCCTTATCTTCGGGGTTGCAGCAATTACCGATCACAGGGGAGAGGCTCCTGACAGGGAGTGGCGTACCGCGCTGATTCAGCACAATGCCAACTCGTGGGAGGGTGGTATTGTCAACTGGCGGAAGAATCTCCACACGCTGATGGAGCAGAGCAAGCTAGCCCTGGAGGAGGATCCGGAGATCATCATCTGGTCCGAGACGGCTTTTGTCATCTCTGTGCACTGGCATACCAACTATCGAACCAGTGCCACCTCCTATAATGTGGTCAGGGAGTTTGTCGATTTTGCCAACTCCCTTCCGGTCCCACTGCTTACGGGGAATAACGATAACCGGCTGGCCGATCCCAATCTGCCGCCAATACTGAAGGACGGCTCGCTCAACCGGGAGGATCACAATGCCGTAATCCTCTATGAGGACGGAGCCCTGAAGGATATCTACTGGAAACAGCACCTCGTACCCTTCACCGAGCACTTTCCCTATGAGCATATCATGCCGGGGTTCTACCAGTTCCTCCGGTCGCATGATTTTCATTTCTGGTCCGAAGGTGATGATCCGGTTGTCTTCGAAACTGCCGACGGGGTCAAGTTCTCAACCCCCATCTGCTTTGAGGATGTCTTCGGCTATCTCTCTGCTGAGTTTGTCAGGGAGGGGGCCGAAGTTATAGTCAATATGACAAACGATTCCTGGTCAGGAGCAGTCTCGGCTGAGATGCAGCATATGGCGATGTCAGTTTTCAGGGCTGTGGAAAACGGGCGCACTATGGTCCGGGGAACGAATTCTGGAATCACCTGTGTCATCGATCCCACCGGACGAATACTTGCCGAGATGGAACCGTTTACCGTAGGGTACATGGTGACCGATGTGCCCATCTACACCTATGCCGACACCCTCTACACCCGCTGGGTCAACTGGTTTCCCAAGCTGCTCATCATCCTGTCTGGATTGTTGCTGATTGCAGGCTCCCTGGTGCGCATTCTCCGGAAGCGGCCGGAGAGCGGCGATGCAGGCAACGATGAGTGATTGCCGAGCCGTTCTCTGCATTATCGGAACGGAAATTACCCGCGGAACTATTCGCGATTCCCATGCGCAGTTTCTCTGCAGTGAACTGACCCGTGCAGGCTTTACCGTAGTTCGGGTGATACAGCTGCCGGATGACGGCAGCATAGCTGCTGTTCTAGCCGGTTCTTTCGGTGATGCTGATCTGATTCTGACAACCGGGGGACTTGGGCCTACCACCGATGATATGACCCGGGCAGCCATAGCAGAAGCTGCGGGAAGAGAGCTCGTTGAGAACAGACGGGCCCTTGCACAGCTTCAGATGCGGTTGAACAGGGAGCCTGATGAAGCCAACCGCAGTCAGGTACAGATTCCTGAGGGTTTTACCATGGTGGACAACCCCCTCGGAACCGCTCCGGGATTCTGGGGGACAATCGGTACCTCCTTATCTGGGGGCAGTGAAGGGCAAACCCTGCTGGTTGCCATGCCCGGACCTCCCCGCGAGTTACAGGAGATGTTTCTCAAGCGGGTGCTTCCACTGCTGAAAAATCGGTTTCCCGGGGTACCTGACAGTGAACGCAAAGAACTCTCGGTGTTTCTTGTTCCCGAATCACCGCTGGAGAGGATGTGCAGGACTGAAGCCGTTCCCGGTGTGGAGTGGGGGACCCGCATACAGCGTGACAGGATAAGTCTTTACCTGAACGGCAGCAGTGCCGCAACGCAGCGTATGGCGGTACGGCTGCAGGAGCATTTTGGCAGGGAACTATTCGTTGTCGGTGACTGGTTCCCGATCGATGGCCTGCTAGGCACTGTCCGGGAGCAGCAAGTGACTATAGCAGGGGCGGAATCCTGTACCGGGGGGCTGGTATCGCAGATGCTGACCGCGGTTCCGGGCAGTTCCGGATATTTCCTCGGGACGGTCACGGCATACCACAACTCTGCAAAAGAGCATATTCTCGGGGTACCGCATACGATACTGGAACAGTATGGAGCGGTCTCCGCTGAGACTGCTGCAGCCATGGCTGAGCGGGCCCGTCGGCTGTTTTCCGCCGACGCAGCCTACGGAATCACCGGTATTGCCGGCCCGGACGGGGGAAATCCCGCTGCCGGGAAGCCGGTAGGAACTGTCTGGTTAGGATTCGCAGCCAAGGACCGTGCCCCTGTGGCTCTGCGAATGAACTTCCACCCCTACACCAGGGAATCAGTTCGGATAAAAGCTGCCAATGCAGCGCTTTTATTACTGGACTTGTATCTCAGGGGAGAGGAACTGCTTGACATTGTGAACAAGTGGCAATATATTTAAACATGCTTGATACAGGCATATATGCATCACAATTCCAAGCTACAAATGAGCGTTCTGCTGAGCAGATCAAGAAAAACCAATAATATACATTGAGAATTAGCAGCGTATTTGAGCTATGATTTTTATTTGTCAGCTGTATTGATGTGACAGTGCTTGCAATACCTGTAAAACAGTACATACGTGACTGCAGACCAACCATGAGACCATACAGTAAAACGGAGAAAATATATGACATCTGAACACAGTGAAACAGGTGCACCGGAATACAAGAGTGCCGATACCGGGCATTCCTCGCCTTTTCCGGAAACGGTTTCTGAACCCTCAATTGATACTAGGAAGAGTGAAGACGGGGATTCTTCCCCAGCAAAGAAAGTTGTAACCAGAAAACGGACAAAAAAGACAGTAAAGTCCAATACGCAGAAGGTTGCTGATACCGAGTCCGAAGCACCCCAGTCGGACGAATCATCCGCCGCAGCTACACAGAACGAAGCAGAGGCAGCCGATGTGAAAAAAACGCCCCAGACCCGGAAGAAGACCGTGAGGGCCAGAAAGCCACGGACAAGGACAAAGGAGAGTACTGACACCACAGCTCCCGAACTCTTTGATTTCAAACAGCAGGACACGGCCGATGCTGACTCCGGTGGACAGCTCTCGGCTGAAACCGAAGCCCTGATATCTGAGGTAACCGGTGAAACCATGCAGACGGGGGATACTGCTGCAGCCGAGAAGCGGGCTGAGCCCGATTTGACAGTGGATGAGCAGCAGGAGAGGTTGGAAGAGGATGAGGCTGCCAGGGAGAGCAGGAAATCCCGCAATTCCCGTAACAACAAGCAGGGAGCTAACAGGCAGGCCGGCAACAGATCCAACAATAAAGGCAACAGCAAGCGAAACAACCCGAGCAAGAACAAGGACTATGATCGCTATAAGGATAATGGGAACAAATCACAGAACAGCTCGACCAATCAGCCCCAGCAGCACTCTTCCGAACATGCCGGTGAAAAACTGAGCATCAATGATCTCTCTCTGATGACAGTACCCGATCTGCGGGAAACGGCCGGGAAATGGGGCTTGCAGCTGGAACAGCTTCTGACAATGAAGAAGCAGGAAGTGATTGTCGAGATCCTAAAGACACATACCCGCTCCGGAGGAATAATCCATGCCTACGGATCTCTTGAGATACTGCCTGACGGCTACGGATTCCTGCGGTCTCCCCAGAACAGCTACCTGCCGGGTCCTGATGATATCTACATATCGCCATCCCAGATCAGGCTGTTCAACCTGAAGACAGGGGATACTGTATCGGGACAGATAAGGCCGCCGAAGGACGGAGAGCGCTTCTTTGCCATGCTCAGGGTCGAGACGGTAAACAACGATGACCCCATTGCAGCGCAGACCAGGGTGGGCTTTGACAGCCTGACACCGCTCTATCCCGATGAACGGCTAAATCTGGAGAACTCCAAGGGAGATGTGGCAACAAGACTGATAAATCTCTTTGCCCCGATCGGCAAGGGCCAGCGCGGATTGATCGTATCGCCTCCCAAGGCAGGTCAGACGATCCTGCCCCAGAAGATCGCCAACTCGATAACGGAAAACCATCCCGAAGTTGAACTGATCGTGCTGCTGATAGATGAACGTCCCGAAGAGGTGACCGACATGCGCAGGAATGTGAATGGTGAGGTGATTGCCTCGACTTTTGACGAACAGGCTACCAGGCATGTTTCCGTTGCCGAGATGGTGATCGAGAAGGCCAAGCGGATTGTTGAGCATAAACGCGATGTTGTCATCCTTCTTGATTCCATAACCAGACTGGCAAGGGCCTACAACCAGGCTGTGCCCACATCAGGCAAGATCCTCTCTGGAGGAGTCGACTCCAATGCCCTGCACAAACCCAAGCGTTTCTTCGGTGCTGCCCGTAATATTGAGCATGGAGGCAGTCTTACCATAGTTGCCACGGCGCTGATAGAGACCGGCTCACGAATGGATGAGGTGATTTTTGAGGAGTTCAAGGGTACCGGAAACAATGAGATCGTGCTTGATAGGCGAATGGCCGACCGACGCATATACCCGGCAATCAACATCATGAAATCGAGTACGCGCAGGGAGGACCTCCTCCTGCAGGAGCACGAGATGTCCAAGATGTGGGTTTTGCGCAATGCCCTCAATTCACTTGAAGATATCGAAATGACCGAGATGCTCATTGACAGAATGCGCAAAACTAAGAATAATGAAGCGTTCCTGAGATCGATGAATACAGGGGCGGGAAACTATGATACTTGATCTGCTGTGAAGGGATTTCCCGTAGCAGTGGATTTCAATATACGGAGGGGCATATATGAAAAAGGGAATTCATCCCAAATACGAGCCTACAACCATTACCTGTGTATGTGGCAACGTCATAGAGACAAAATCGACCGCGAAGAATATCAACGTGGAAATTTGTTCAAGCTGCCACCCGTTCTTCACAGGCAAGCAGAAACTGGTAGATACTGCCGGAAGGGTTGAACGCTTCAAGAAGAAATATGGTATCAAGGACTGATATCACACAACAGCAGTGACAGATTGGGGTTGTCGATTCCGGCAGCCCCATTTTTTTGCTGAAAACCGTAAAAATAAGTTTCAGTTGCAATATATGCTCATTTATCCTACAATTCCCTATGGGGGAAGATATGAGCAGTATTCAGAAGCTGCATAACGTTGAATATGGAGAGTCCCCAGCTGCAGTGGTATCTGCCCCTGGCGTTATCACTTTGATGGGTGAATTTTCCGATCTATGCGACGGGTACGCCATCTCAGGTTCCCTGTCACAGACCGTGGAAGTCGCCGTCTCGAAGCGTACAGACAACTCTCTCAGATTCTATTCTGCTGATCTGGATGAACGTAAACGTACTACCATCCCAAACCTCAAGTACAGACGTGAGGACCGCTGGGCAAATTACATCAAAGGGGTGCTCTATGAACTCTTCCGTCGAAACTATCCCTTCAAGGGGCTGAATATAACGGTGAAGGGCAGCATTCCCCAGAAAGTGGGGCTCAAGTCATCCACTGCCCTCTGTACTGCCTCTGCCCTGGCAGTCAAGGAACTGCATGATTTTGAAATTGATGATACTCAGCTGATCCAGTCCATATATTTTGCCGAAACATCCTTCATGCAGATGAAGTCACGGCTGGTTGATATCATGACCATGCTCTACAGCAGGCCTGACCAGCTGCTGCTCTTTGATCTGCATACCCTGGAGCACTCCTACATACCCTTCATCTTTTCCGATGCCGTCATGCTGGTTACAGAGAGTGATATCCCGCCATTCCCGATCAGGGAGGAGCTGCTCTATCGTGAGGAGGCCTGTCAGGCAGGATTCGGGGATGTGCGCGAAAAGATCCCCGGTGGTATCCTGCGCGAGATTACGGCAAGCGATATCAAGGGGGTTGCAGAGCACCTGCCCGAAGAGCAGAAGAAGTTCTGTCTCTTCGTACTGCTTGAGAGTAAAATTACGCGGGAAGCAGCCCATGCTCTTGAACATAAGGACTCATTTGCATATGGTAAGCTGATGAACAGACTGCAGACCGGGCTGAGGGACCTGTTTGAGGTATCCTGTCCTGAAGTGGACTGGTTGACCAAACGAGCCACTGAGACACACGGCTGTTACGGATCGAAGATGATCGGGCCGGGGTTTGGCGGCTGTACGATATCCCTGATGAAGGAGTCTGCAGTTCAGGAATATACTGCAAAGCTGGAGGAATATGAGCATATCTTTGGTTTCCATCCCGCATGGTTTATCTATCAGCCAGCCGGAAGTGCCCGCATCCTGAAGAATTAACTCCTGCAAAGATTGCCAGAGATAGCATCTCAGATACTATGAATATACTGCTCACAAATGATGACGGCATAGAGAGTGAGGGCCTGCATATCCTTGCCGATGCCCTGAGAACCTTTCATGATGTATGGATCACCGCACCCGAACATGAACGCAGTGCGGCTTCACATGCAATATCGCTGAAAAAAGAGGTTGAAATCACCTCACTGAATGAGCGGACATCCACCTGCAGCGGCACACCAGCCGACTGTATCCTCTTCTCCCTGGCTGGGATCCTGCCGATCATTCCCGATGTCGTTATCTCGGGTATCAACCGGGGGTTGAATATCGGGATTGATACCATCTATTCCGGCACAGTGGCAGCGGCGAGACAGGCGGCCCTCAGCGGAATACCCGCTGTGGCTGTTTCGGCAGCCGGCCAGGCTCCGCCGTTTCCCTTTAATCAGGCTGCAGAGTTTATCGTGCGGAACCTGGAGATGCTCATCAGGTCATGGAACGATCATACAGTGATCAGTGTGAATGTGCCCCAGCAGGGTAACGGGGCCTGGGCAGCCGCATCTCTCTCCAAACTCGGCTACAGCAACAGGGTACGGAAGGTGTCTCAGAACGGAAAGGCTGCTTCGTATGAGCTCTTCGGTGAGCCGGCAAGCTCCGGCGAGGTACTGCCCGATTCTGACTGGACTGTGCTGCAGGCAGGATTTATTGCCGTCACTCCCATCCATGCCTATCCCCTGTGCAATGAGGAGAGCATGCGGACCCTTCATACCGGATAGGCTGATGGGAATCCTGAAAGATCTCAGGAAGCACCAGTGGGAACAGCTGTGCCGCCGCTGCGGCCTTTGCTGCCATGAAAAGCTGGTATCCGCCAATGAAGTGAAATATCTGCTGCACGTTCCCTGTAGGTACCTTGACCAGGAGACCAATCTCTGCAGGTCCTACAGTACCCGTTTCCGCAAGCACCAGCGGTGCCGGAAAGTGAATATCTGGCGAGCAATGTTTGCCGCATATCTTCCCGAAGATTGCGGGTATGTCCATTGGGCTGAACGGCGGCACATACGCTTTGCCCGGAGACGGAAGATCACCTACCTCTCAGGAGAGAATAGCAGACAGTAATTCAGAGTTTTCAACTATTTTCCTGTATGCTTGACGTTGATCTCTTCTGCAAGTAATTTATTACTACTGGAAATCGTGATAAGATTTATCAAGTGATTTGCTCAAGGGAGCGCAGATGTCCGAACGAAGCATATACATGGATAACAATGCCACCACCAAAGTGGATCCGGAGGTGAAAAAGGCTGTCCTGGAGAGCCTGGATCTCTACGGGAACGCATCGAGCATGCATGGCCCCGGAAGGGTTGCCTCGGCAGCAGTTGAGAAAGCCCGTTCGGCCACAGCCCGACTTATCGGAGCTGATCCGGATGAAGTTATCTTTACCAGCGGGGGATCTGAATCCAACAATACGGTGATTGAGCTGATATGCTCCAGGAAGTTCACCGAATCAGACCGCCGACGCATTGTTACGACCGCAATTGAGCATCCGAGCATCTATGAAACGGTTCTGTCCCTCCGGGAGAGCGGGCATCCTGTAACGCTGGTGGGAGTTGATTCCTACGGGAAACTCGATATGGTGGCATTCCGGAGTGCTCTAGGGGATGATGTTGCCCTGGTTTCGGTGATGACAGCCAATAATGAAATCGGCACAATCCAGGATATTGCAGAAATTTCCAGGCTTGCCCATGCCCGCGGCGCGCTGATGCACACCGACGCCGTTCAGGCAGCCGGTAAGATTCCGCTAGATCTGCATGCCCTGGAAGTTGACTTTGCCAGCATATCGGGGCACAAGTTTCATGCACCGAAGGGTATCGGCGCATTGTTTGTACGCAGGGGACTGCAGGTAGAACCCCTGATACGCGGTGGACACCAGGAGCACGGACAACGGGCCGGCACCTACAACACGCCGGGGATCATCGGTATCGGGACCGCTGCTGAAATAGCCAGCAGGAATCTTGAAACCGAGGTTGTCTATGTCAGGGGACTCAGGGACCGACTGAAAGCGGGTATCATGGCTGCCATTCCCGACATTCACATAAATGGCCATCCCAATGACATCCTGCCCGGAACCCTGAATGTATCTTTCCCGGGAGCGGAAGGCGAGTCTATCCTGCTCTACCTCGACATGGAAGGCATTGCTGTATCTACCGGCTCAGCATGCGCGACGGGATCACTTGAGCCCTCCTATGTGCTTCTGGAGACCGGTATCAGTGCGGAGCTGGCCCATGGGTCAATCCGTTTCAGTCTGGGCAGATATAATACCGAAGATGATGTAACCTATGTATTGGAGAAATTGCCGCCTGTCATTGCACGGCTGAGGGAGATGTCAACACTATGAGTAACAGTTTTATGCAGGATTGGGTGTATACCGATACCGTCAAGGATCACTTCATGAACCCGAGAAACATTCTCACAGATCCTGAATATGCAGATGATGGCAAGGGATTGGTTGGCAGCATGGCCTGTGGTGATCAGATGCTTGTAGTCATCAAGGTAGCGGACGACCGTATCCAGGACCTGAAGTGGAAGACCTATGGTTGTGCAAGTGCAATTGCAAGCACATCCATGATGTCGGAGATGGCTATCGGCATGACCCTGGAAGAGGCCTACAACCTCACGCCCGACATGATCACCGATGAACTGGGCGGGCTTCCCCAGCATAAGTTTCACTGCTCGGTGTTGGGTGACAAGGCCCTCAGGGCAGCTATTGACGACTATCTGGAACGGAACAGCCGCAGCAACCCCTTCAAGGAGGGAATCGCCAGAATAGTGTGCGAGTGCAAAGGCGTTACCGACCAGCAGATTGAGGAGCTGGTCAAAAGCGGCGAGGTGGAGACGCTGGAGCAGCTCCAGGAGCGGACAGGGCTTGGAACAGTTTGCGGGAAATGCAAACACACAGCTGCTGAAATGGTTGAGGAGTTCCTGCATATGTACGGAACCAGATAATACAGATGGTACTATGAGTAACGGATATCAAGCCGGAAGGCCGGACAGTAAAGTAATCACTGAGCAGGAGACGGAGATCAGGGAACCGTCACTCTATCATGTAGTCCTGCTGAATGATGATTTTACCACGATGGAATTTGTCGTGGAGGCCGTTCAGCGGGTGTTTTTCAGGACACCCGCCGAGGCTACAAGGATCATGCTGGAGGTCCATAACAAAGGACGAGGAGTTGCGGGGACGTACGTTCATGATATTGCACGTACAAAAGCTGAACGGGTGATGCAGATGGCATTCAAGAAGAACTATCCGCTGAAATGCATCCTTGAAAAGGCTTAGGAGAAGTGTATGAAAGTATCAGATTCCGTTCAGGAAGCCCTTGGCACAGCGTATCTGACAGCAAGGGAATTCCATCACGAATTCATCACCCCGGAGCATCTACTCTATGCCCTGCTCTATTATGAAGAGACCATTCTGGTACTTGAAAAGGCGGGGATCAATCTATCAAATCTCAAGCAGAAACTCGACACCTATTTCTCCGAGAAGATTCCTGCAGAGGGCAAGGATCTAGAGCCCACACAGTCAGTAGGCTTCCAGGATGTCATAGAACGGGCTGTCATGCATACCGAATCCGCCCAGAAGGAGTCCCTGGAACTCTCTGACCTGCTGGCATCACTCTTTGACGAACCGGAATCGTATGCTGCCTATTTTCTCTCCAAGGAAGGGCTTACCAAGTTCAAGCTGCGGGAGATTATCAGCCGGCAGAACTACTCCGATTCCCGGCAGAGGAACGCCAGATCTGATTCCGGCCGAGAGAGCTCCTCAAGTGAAACAGGGGAGACACAGAAAACCTCATCTGATACGCAGGAGACCAAGAAAAAGAAGAGCGCTCTTTCCCAGTATACAAGAAATCTCACCCAACTGGCCCGTGAGGATGCCCTTGATCCGGTAATCGGCAGGGAGGAGATCATTGAACGGACCCTGCAGGTGCTTTGTCGACGGATAAAGAACAATCCGATTTTTGTCGGTGATCCCGGCGTCGGTAAAACCGCCCTGGCCTCTGCGATAGCCCAGCGCATCATCAGGGGAGATATCCCCGAACGCATCCTGGATGCGGAAGTATATGAACTTGACATGGGGGCCCTGCTGGCCGGAACCAAGTACCGCGGTGATTTCGAGGAACGGCTTAAGGCGGTACTTGAGGAGCTTGAGAAGGCAGAAGCTATCCTCTTTATAGATGAGATCCATACCATCATCGGAGCCGGGGCAGTCTCCGGGGGCTCTGTTGACGGAGCAAACCTGCTTAAACCGACCCTTGCTTCGGGCAAGATACGGTGTGTCGGTTCCACTACCCAGGATGAGTTCAAGAAGATTTTCAGCAAGGATGGTGCGTTGTCGAGAAGGTTCCAGAAGATTGATGTGCCGGAGACATCCCGAGATGAAACAATAACCATCCTCAGGGGGCTGCAGGATAAGTTCGAGGACTATCACAGCGTCTATTATACCAGTACGGCTGTCAAGGCAGCCGTTGATCTCTCCGGGAAGTATATCCGGGAGCGCTGTTTCCCCGACAAGGCGATTGATGTACTTGACGAGGCGGGTGCCTGCATGCAGCTGAAACAGGCGGCTTCAGGAAAGCGTATCTCTGGCCATCAGAAACCGGCCCGGGTTGATGTACGCTATATCGAGAAAATTGTTGCAAGCATTGCCCAGGTTCCGGTGAAGAGCGTCACCAAGAGTGAGACTGACCGTCTCAGGCAGCTTGAAAGGGAGCTGAAGACCCGTATCTTCGGGCAGGATGAAGCGGTTGTCGCTGTGTCCGGGGCAATAAAGCGTAATCGCGCCGGGTTCGGGAATGAACGCAAACCGGTTGCCTCTTTCCTCTTTGTAGGTCCAACAGGTGTGGGGAAGACCGAGCTGTGCAACCAGCTCGCCGATATTCTCGGTATACCCATGCTGCGCTTCGATATGAGCGAGTATCAGGAGAAACATACCGTCAGCAGGCTTGTCGGCTCTCCCCCGGGGTATGTGGGGTATGATGAGGGCGGTCTGCTGACCGATGCCGTCAGAAGGCAGCCGCATGCGGTTCTGCTGCTCGATGAGATCGAGAAGGCCCACTCCGATATCTATAATATTCTGCTGCAGATCCTTGATTATGCCACCCTTACGGATAATATGGGTCGTAAGGCCGATTTCAGGAATGTGGTCATTATCATGACCAGTAATGCCGGAGCACGGGATCTCGGTAAACGGCTGATCGGTTTCGTGGATACCCGGCAGAACAGTGTTTCGGTCACCAACGCCCTTGAGAAGATATTTTCACCGGAGTTCAGGAACCGGCTGGACAAAATTGTGACATTCAAGCGACTCTCCGACAGGGAAATCCGCATGATTGTCCGCAAGGAGATCGCGCAGTTCCGGCAGCAGCTGACAAGCAAGCGGGTGGAACTGACCGTGTCGGAGGATGCCATAGCCTGGTTTGCCGGGGAAGGCTTCTCGGATGAGTTCGGCGCCCGCAACATAGCCCGTCTTGTGCAGGAGAAGCTGAAGGACTTCCTCGTGGACGAAATCCTTTTTGGACGCCTGGCACAGGGAGGCAAGGCACTTGTCAACAGTGCAGATGGTGATATCTCAGTGCAGATTGAGTCGAGCACCGGTATCAAAGATCAGGCCCTTTCACCGTAACAACGATGGGTTCGATTGTTCCCTATCTTTCCGTTCACGAACGTATCGAGTTCCCTGCCGATACCGATGAGAACGGTATTGCCGCCATCGGGGGCAATCTCTCTCCCGGCATGCTGCTTTCAGCCTATGAACAGGGCATATTCCCCTGGTATAACAGCGGAGAACCGATACTCTGGTGGAATCCCCACAGCAGGGCTGTGCTGCTGCCGGGGGCACTGCATCTTTCCAACTCATACAGGCGCTTTATCCGCAGAGAGCAGATTACTGTTACTGAGAACCAGGCCTTTGAAGCGGTTATACGGTCCTGCTGTACCATTGAACGGCCCGGACAGGATGGGACATGGCTTGGGGAGGATATGGTTGAAGCCTACCTGGAGTTGCACCGTCTCGGGTATGCCCACTCCGTTGAGGTGTGGTACAGAAGTTTCTCAGACGACATACCTGCCGGCGGGCTCTACGGCATCGGACTCGGGAGGATGTTCTGCGGAGAATCGATGTTTTCCCGTGCTGCAAATGCCTCGAAAGTCGCTCTTGCCCATCTCCACAGTAAAATGGTGAAGGAGAAGTGGGTCATGATAGACTGCCAGGTAATGAATGACCACCTGCGATCCATGGGTGCCGGGGAGATTCCCCGTGAGCAGTACCACCGGCTGCTGGAACAGGCCCTCTCTCCCGGATGATCCTAGTGGTAGAGCTGCAGTCCCCCTATGAATTCACGAAGGAGCGAGTTCGGCGGGACGTAGCGTGAGGGGATCGGGTAGAAGAGGTTGAGAAATGTTATCAGCCTGACGGCATTCCAGTAGGTCGGGTCAGATGGCTTGATCGTCTTCAGCAGCGGCTCCGCAAAGGGCTGCAGAACGGCCAGTTCGTAATCAAGTGCCGAGTTGTAGGCAATATCGGCATTGTTCTGGTAGGGGAAGATATACAGTTTTTCGCCCCTGTGCACCGACGGCCACATATGCAGGGTCTCCCCGGCCGACATGCCGCGGAAATAGTGGTCGCGCACAATTCTGCGGATGATCCGGTTGTCTGTTGTCGATATCCGGTTATGGTCATCGAGATTCAGCTGGGTGAGGGCGGAGATGTAGATCTTGAAGACTGCTTCCTGGGGAACTTCAGAGATAAGCCTTGGATTCAAGCCGTGAATGCCTTCCAGGATGATGATACCGTTCCTGGAGATGGAGACCGGTTTGCCCTGCTCCTTGCGGGTTGCAGTCGTGAAATCAAACTGCGGGATTTCTGTCTCCCCCCTGTGAATAAGATCCAGCATGTCACGGTTCAGCCTCTCGGTGTCAAGTGCTTCCAGCGTCTCAAGGTCAGGCTTCACGTTTTCGTCCAGCGGCACGTCAGCCCGGTTCCTGTAGTAATCGTCCAGCGATATCGGTACCGGATTCAGTCCGAGAACCCGCAGCTGGATGGAAAGTTTTCGTGCAAAGGTGGTCTTTCCCGAAGAGGATGGGCCGGCAATGAGGATGAAGCGCACTCCCGAAGAGAGCCTCCGATTCCAGATCTCATCGGCTATCTGGGAGAGCTTCTTGTTCTGCAGCGATTCAGCCACCTCGATGAAGGAGCCTATGCTGCCGTTTTCGCAAAGAGTGTTCATCTTACCGAGACAGTCAGCCGAAAGGATCTGGCCCCACTCCTTGTACTCACGGAATATGTTGTACAGTACCGGGTTGTCGACAAATGAGGCGATCTCCCTGGGGCTGGCGATCCGCGGGAACCTCAGCAGCATGCCGGTATCACGGTAGGAGAGCAGTTCGAAGCGCGTCATCAGCCCAGTTGAGGGGAGCAGGGGTTCGTAGGAGAGATCCCGGTAGGTGTCGCAGGCATACATCTCGACACCTGGCCTGTTCTGGAATGACAGCAGCAGTAGGCTGTTCTCACGGCCAAGCGCCTCAAGCCGCTGTTCGGCGTCGTGGTAGGAGTAGATCTTCTTGTTGATCGGCAAGGCCTGCTCTGCAAGCTCCTGCATGGTGCGTTCGAGCTCTGATCTGAGTGGTTCCTCAACCGGCTCGCCGTCCTTGTAGTAGAAATAGAATCCATCACCCAGGGCCTGCCCGATCCGCAGGGTCCTATGGGGTGCGACAACCTGATTGGCCATGGAGAGCAGGAAGCAGAGGGTCTGCCGGTACATGCGTTTGCCGCATTCAGTGAACAGCCGCAACGGCCTGATGGTGCAGTTGTACTCAAGGGGATCTGAGAGACTCTTCAGCTCATTATTCACCAGGGCGGCAACATAGGGATTGTCATCGTAGTTCCATCTGCCCGGAGCGGAGAATTGCTCGATACCGCTTCCGGCGAGCACGGAACTGATCTTCGAGCCGTAGGGAAAGAACTTCGATGGCGTGGTTCCCGAAGCCGTGACAATTTCCGCAGCAACCTGATTCATCATACGCTTTCCCCGTTATCGATATGCTGGGAAAAGATATCATTGAACTCCTTCTCCAGCAGCAGAAACAGTGTAACCAGTTTCGGATCGAATATTATTCCGGAATTCTCCCGTATGTAGGCTATGACATCTTCATGGGGCCAACTCTCCTTGTAGGTACGTGCCGACCTGAGGGCATCATATACATCCACCAGGGTCACTATCCGAGCCTCCAGGGGGATATCATCACCGCTGAGGTGGTCAGGATAGCCTGCACCGTCCCACCGCTCATGGTGGGAACGGGCAATGCGGGCAGCGATGCGCAGGGTAGGGACACTATTGAGGATGGAGAAGCCGATTTCAGTATGAGTTTTCATGATATCGCGTTCGTAGTGATTCAGCACCTCGCTGCTCAGCAGCACCGAGTCAACAATACCGACCTTCCCGACATCGTGGAATTTGCTGAACAGAGCAAGTTCATCAGCCTCAGCATCGCTGTACCCAAGGTGGAGAGCCATCAGACGGGTGTACCTGCTGATACGATGCATATGCAGCCCGGTATCATTGTGCCGAGCTTCAGCAAGGTCTGCCAGGGCTGTGTAGCACTGTATCCGGATCTCACGCTCCTGGGTCTTCAGCTTGTCCTCGGCATTGATCAACCGCTTGGCAACCTCGATATGGCTTTTCAGGACCCTCGGGGAGACCGGTTTGGATTGGAAACAGTGAGCGCCCTTCTCAATCGCTTCAACCAGGTCGGATTCGTTGCTGCGTGAGGTGAAGAGAATGATATAGATCAGCGGTGAACTGTTTTTCAGCCGCTCGCTGATCTCAACCCCGCTGTAACCATCCATCATCCAGTCAAGGATGGCAATGCGGGGAGGATCGTCTGAAAGCAGGTGCTGCAGAGCCTCATTCCCGTCACGGCAGCTGATCACCTCATACCCCCAGGATTCCAGCTGAACCTTCAGGATGAAACGGATAGAGTGATCATCATCTGCAATCAGTAGTTTCATTACCTCGCCTCACTCCCTGCCGACTGTCGTTCGCAGCTCTTCCAGGAATGCAGTAATGGTCTGGTTGAGCAGACGGCACTCATCCATGCAATTGCTGAGATTGCTCTCTTTTGCTGCCCTGTCGATTTTTGCGGCAATGGCACTGGCCCTGTCACCACCGACATTGGCCAGGCTCCCCTTGAGGGTATGGGCATGCCGCTGTACCAGCTCTGTCTCACCAGCATCAATGGCCAGAAGCAGCTTCCGGCACAGTTCAGGAAAGTCGACTTCCACAATCTCCAGTACCTGAGCTACCAGCGCCATGTCGCCATCAAACAGCAGATCCAGCCGTTCGCGGTTTAAAATCGGTAATTCACCCATTACTGCACTACTCTCCATGGCTTTCACTGCCCAGGTTTCATGGACGGCGGGAAGTTCATCTGCCGCGTGAAATCCGCTGCATCCCTGGCCCCATACTCCCGCCCCATATCGGCATCTTCCCAGAAGACAGATAGCGGGCCGCTGTAAGCCGCTGCATTCAGCTGGCGTATCACAGCTTCAAAGTCAACATCACCATGGCCGGGAGAGCGGAAGTTCCAGCCCCGCCTCAAATCTCCCATGGGCAGATGGGATCCCAGAATACCTGTTCTGCCGTTGAGGGTTACCGCAGCATCCTTGATGTGCACATGGTAGATCCGATCTGCAAAGTCCGCCAAAAACAGCTCAGGCTGGATGCCCTGCCAGATCAGATTGGCCGGATTGAAATTAACCCCAAGGGTTTTCCGGTTACCGAACACCTCGAGAAGCCTGCTGAAGGAGTAGTAGTCATAGGCAATGCCGGCCGGCTGGATATCGAGGGCAAACCTGATACCCTCCTCATCAAAACGGTCAAGCACGGGGGACCAGAGAGTATGTATCATCTGGTAACCGTCCTGGATCATCTTCTCAGGAACCGGTGGGTAGGGGTAGAGAAAGCGCCATATGGGTGAACCGAAATTGCCGACAACCACCTGAGTGCCCATCGCCGCGGCGACTCTGGCAATGAGGGTCATCTCCTCAACAGCCCAGCTGCGGATAGCCTCAGGATTACCGGCATGCTCAGCCGGGGCAAGGGCGTTTATCCGTGGGTCCCAGAGATCTCCGATGCACTGCCCGATGCTCTGCGCATTGAGGGCATGGCACTGGATCCCGTATTTCCCGAGGGTCGAGATGATCCCAGCGGTGTAGGCAGTGTCTTCCACAGCCTTCCTGATATCTATGTGCCGGGAGGTGCAGGCAATCTCAATGCCGTCATACCCGAACGAGCTGAGTTTCTTGCAGATTTCTTCGAAACCAAGATCAGTCCAGGTTCCCGAGTACATGGTAACCGGTCTACGCACACCATTCCTCCAATCAACGGATTTCTTTTTCAATCCTGCTGAAACACGGTGATATACGTATTAAGATACCATGTGGCACCCCTGAATGCAACCTGTATTATGGGATAGCTGAGAGCAACGGTTAAGCCGGGGGGGAGAGAACCGCTGCAAGCACTGCAAGCATTTCATCTACCTCGCTCTCAGAAACGACCAGCGGGGGGACAAAGCGGATGACCCGCTCTCCGGCCCCAACCAGCAGCAATCCACGGTCACGGCAGGCGGCTATATAGGGGGCAGCCGGTTCACTCAGCTCCACTCCCTGCATCAGTCCCATTCCCCGTATCTCGCTGATAAGCGCAGGGTGTGCCTCCTGAAGGGTCTCCAGCCCCAGCCGCAGCTGTCTGCCGCGCTCTTCCACCTGCCTGAGCAGGCTGCCGTCCTGCAGACGTTTCAGTACCACCTCGGCGGCTGCGGCAGCCAGGAGATTCCCCCCGAATGTGGAGGCATGATCACCGGGAGCAAATATTGAAGCAGCCCTGGTATTGGCCACCAGGGCACCGATCGGGATGCCGGCCCCTAGTCCCTTTGCCAGGGTAACGGCATCGGGGATAACGGCAAACTGCTGGAATGCAAAGGCACTGCCCAGCCGACCCATGCCGCACTGCACTTCATCGAAGATCAGGAGGGTATCATAGCTGTCGCACAAGCTCCTGGCACTCTGCAGGAATTCTGCTGTGGCAGGACGAATGCCGCCTTCACCCTGCAGGGGCTCAATGATGACGGCACAAACCGATGCATCGAAGGCCTCCTCCAGGGCTTGGCAGTCATTGAACGGCACATGGATGATATCGGGCATCAGCGGTGCAAAACCGGCATGATACTTCTTCTGTCCGGTTGCCGTAATGGCTCCGTAGGTCCTGCCGTGAAACGACTGCTGCATTGAGATGACCTTTGAGGCCCCGGCGCTCTTTCGCAGCGAACCGTATTTACGGGCCATCTTGAGGGCGGCCTCGTTGGCCTCGGCCCCGCTGTTGCAGAAGAAGGTCTGCTGCAGGCCGCTCAAGCCGGCCAGCAGCTCTGCGGCGGAGACGGCATAGCTGTTCCAGTAGAGGTTGGAACAGTGGGTTAGCCCGGAATCTATGACAGATTTGAGGGCTGCTTTCAGCCCTGTATCGCCGTATCCGAGTGAATTTACCGCGATACCGGCCACGAAATCGAGGTAGCGGTTACCCTCACTGTCTATGACACGGCAACCCTCCCCGCCGACAAGCAGCATCGGCTGCTGGGCGTAGGTCGCTATGAAATACTCTTTCCCCCTGGCAATGGTGTCGTGCTTATTGGGCATTATCCACCTCCTGTTTTGTAATCATGGTTCCGATACCCTTGTTGGTGAAAATCTCCAGGAGCATGCTGTGCTGGATCCTTCCGTCCAGGATGTGGACACTGTCAACCCCCTTGCGGATGCCGTCGATGCAGCACTCTGCCTTGGGAATCATTCCACCTGAAATGGTACCGTCGGCAATCAGGGCCTCGGCTTCCCTTACGGAGATCCGTCGGATGATCGATTCGGGGTCACCGATATCGGTGAGGATCCCCTCCACATCGGTAAGGAATACCAGTTTCTGTGCCTCCAGGGCACCTGCAATCGCAGATGCTGCATAGTCGGCGTTGATGTTATAGGTGTTCCCCTCGGAATCTGTACCAATCGGGGCAATGACCGGAATGAAATCATTATCGATGAGGGACTGTACCAGGGAGGTGTTGGTGCGTACGATCGATCCCACAAACCCCACATCCATTCCGTTCACCCGGGCCTTCTCGGCAATGAAGGTGTTGGCATCCTTGCCGTTGATGCCCACGGCGTTGATGCCATGATTCTGAATGGCCTGGACAATCTGCTTGTTGATATTACCCGAGAGCACCATCTCCGCTATCTCAGCCGTCTCCGCATCAGTCACCCGCAGCCCGGAAATGAATCTGCTCTTCTTTCCAAGACGGGACATCATGCTGGATATCGCCTTTCCACCGCCGTGGACCACAACCGGCTTCATGCCGACCAGCTTCATCAGTACGATATCCTGTATCACCAGGCTCTTCTGCCGCTCGTCCTCCATGGCACTGCCGCCATACTTGATCACTACAGTCTTGCCGGAGAACCGCTTGATATACGGAAGCGCCTCAATGAGGACTTTCGCTTTGCCTATGTATTTTTCCATTGCTTGCTCCAAATATCCACCCGCAGGCAGTTCATGATCGGTACTCCCCGTTGATACGTACGTATTCATAGCTGAGATCGCAGCCCCAGGCTGTGGCGGAGCCTTTCCCGTCGTGCAGCTCGGCAAGAATCTCAATATCATGCTCCTGGAGCAGCTCAAGAGCATACTCCTCGCTGAAGGGGATAGGCGTGCCGGCTTCCAGCAGCCTCAGCCTGCCCCGTTTGCTCCGTATGCTCAGGTTCACCGTATCGGGGTTGAAATCTGCCCCTGCGTATCCCATTGCACAGAGAATCCTGCCCCAGTTGGCATCCTCACCGAAAATGGCTGTCTTGACCAGATTGGATGTGATGATCGATTTTGCCATGCGGCGTGCACCGTCATCATCGCCTGCGCCAGTGACGGTGGCTGTGATGAATTTTCCCGCCCCCTCGCCGTCCCTGACTATCTGCTGGGAAAGATAGGCGTGCACATGGTCGAAGGCCTCGGCAAACACCTTGACCCCGTCATGGTCCAGGGCAACCCCGGAATGGCCGTTGGCCAGGACAAGTACCGTGTCATTGGTGCTGGTATCGCCGTCAACCGATATCATGTTGTAGGTATGGGTGATTGAATCACCGAGGAGACTCTGGAGCATCTCACTGGGAACTGCGGCATCCGTGATAATGAAGGATAGCAGGGTTGCCATGTCGGGATGGATCATGCCGGAACCCTTGGCGATAC
>CAZSBC010000042.1:0-21329 GCA_964605195.1 uncultured Spirochaetales bacterium
TTATGGCGGACCTGGAACGCAGGAACCCGGCTCAGCCGGAATTCATCCAGGCGGTGAAAGAGGTGGTGGAATCAGTAATTGATGTTGTCAATGATAACCCGGCGTATCTGGGGACCCGTATTCTCGAACGGATCACGGAACCGGACCGTATTCTCACCTTCAAGGTTGAGTGGGAGGATGACAACGGTGATGTCCAGGTGAACAGAGGGCACCGTGTACAGTTCAACAATGCCCTGGGACCCTACAAGGGGGGGCTGCGTTTCCACCCGAGCGTTACCCTCGGCACGCTGAAGTTTCTTGGGTTTGAGCAGATTTTCAAGAACAGTCTGACCACACTGCCGATGGGCGGTGCCAAGGGCGGGTCGGATTTCAACCCCAAGGGGAAATCAGATAACGAAATCATGCGTTTCTGCAAGGCTTTCATGAACGAGTTGGTTCGCTACATCGGACCGGAAATTGATGTTCCCGCCGGTGATATCGGGGTAGGCGGAAGGGAGATCGGATATCTTTACGGACAATACAAACGGCTGAAGTCTGAACACTCCGGTGTACTCACCGGAAAGGGGAGGTACTGGGGAGGCTCACTCATCCGTCCCGAGGCAACAGGGTTCGGCGCGATCTATTTTGCCCGTGAGATGGTAAATCATGTCGGGGATACCCTTGAAGGTAAGAGGATCTCGGTTTCGGGCTTCGGAAACGTTGCCTGGGGAGTGGTCATGAAAGCCACCGAACTGGGAGCCAGGGTGGTGACCATATCGGGACCCGATGGGTATATACTTGATGAAGCCGGTGTGAGCACACCGGAAAAGTGGGATTACATGCTGCAGCTGCGTTCATCTAACAATGATGTCGTAGAGCCCTATGCGAAACAGTTCGGAGCCCGCTTCATACCCGGCAGGAGACCCTGGGAAGTTCCGGTTGATATGGCCTTCCCCTGTGCTATCCAGAATGAGTTGAATATCGAGGATGCCAGAAAACTTAAGGCGAATAATGTGGCGTACGTGGTCGAGACCTCAAATATGGGCTGCACCTCCGATGCTGTTGCCTATCTGCAGGAGCAGGGAATTGTCTTTGCCCCAGGCAAGGCTGCGAATGCCGGTGGGGTTGCCGTTTCCGGATTGGAGATGTCACAGAATGCCCTGAAGTTGAGCTGGTCCCAGGAAGAGGTTGACCAGCACCTCAACCGTATCATGACCGATATCCACACCTCCTGTGTGGCTGAAGGTTCGAATGGCAGAAATGTGGATTACATCAAGGGAGCAAATATCGCCGGATTCAAGAAAGTGGCCGATGTAATGCTGCAGATGGGATACTGATGCAGTTTTCATCAGCCGTTACAGCGTGTATACTGTAGGCATGAATAGAGATGCTCGCTGTGCAGCGTTGATACAGAGACTGACACTTGCACCCGGATTGCCCGGTTTCGAAGATGACATAGCCGCAATATTCTCAGAAGAGCTTGAGGGTGTTTGCCGATCCGCTCCCATTGTGAGGGATGGTATCGGGAACACCCTCTGCTACATACACCCTGCTCCGGGGTTCGGGCTGGAACAAGGGCCGGAACGTGCCGGAAAACAGGGCCTGAAAATAGTGCTGGCCGCACATATGGATGAGATAGGCTTCATTGTTTCCGGAATAGAGCCCAACGGGTTTATTCGCATCCATAACCTCGGGGGATGGAACCCTGTAACACTGCCCTCCTCACCGATGGAGGTGCTTACTGCATCCGGCAGTCGCGTTCCGGGCATCTTAGGACACATATCACCGCACTTTCTGAAGGATCGGCGCAGCGAGGTTCCTGAGATCTCGGAACTCTTTCTCGATATCGGTGCGATATCAGCTGCCGAAGCAGCGGAAACCTTTTCTGTTGTCCTCGGTGATCCGGTTGTTCCCGTAACGAGCTGGCACTACAGCCCCGAAACCGGTTGCATGATGTCCAAGGCTTTTGATGACCGGATCGGGGTAGCCGCCCTTGTAGAGGTTGGCCGCAGACTTGCAGAGAGAAGCGATCTGGAGAACCACATATGCCTTGCGGCAACAGTACAGGAGGAGGTCGGCACACGGGGTGCCAGGGTCCTGTCAAACTACTGCAGAGCCGATATTGCCATCATTATCGAGGGTGCTCCCGCGGATGATGTTCCCGGCGGTCCGGCTCAGCCGCAGACAGCGCTGCGCGGGGGAGCCCATGTGCGTATCTTTGACCCGACGATGCTTCCCGACAGAGAACTGCTGAGACAGCTCAGGGATATTGCCGCAAAGCACAGCATCCGTATCCAGGAAACCGTCCGCAGGGGCGGGGGAACCGATGGGCAGGAACTGCATCTAGCCGGGAGGGGCATTCCCTCTATCGTGACCGGGGTACCGGTGCGTTATGCGCATAGTCACAACTGCCTGGCGTCTCTCGATGACTTCCATCAGCTTGTGGACCTGCTCACCGCCTTCTGTCTTGATGCTGCTTTACCCCCCTGAGGACAGCCTTACTGCTGATTCCATATATAGTGTTATTGGTAAATCAATTAGTTGTATGTGCACAAAATACAGTGTCATTTGTGAACCACACAAGCTCTTTTTTTCCAAATACTGCTTGATGATAAGGAGACTTTGGGCTATGCTATAGTGTGCCGGGTTGACCTTGTATTACAAAACGAGTCATATATGAACAGCCCCGAAACAGAACAGCAGCTACCGGGTATGAAACCGATTGGCTGCTGTATCCGCAATAGCGCAATTACAAGAAGTATCTCTGGAGGAGACGTGAGTACAGCAGGTAAAAAAAGTGAACTGAACCAACTTGGCAGGAAGATATTTCTTGACAGATATGCACTGAAGGATACAAAAAAGGAGAGTATCGCTACCGGCGATCTGGTGCTTGTCGTAAGCAACAACCACACCGGTCAGCGGGAAATCGGAACAGTATCAGAAATCCTGGGAAACGAATCGTTCCTGGTTACCCTGGAAGACGGTACCGAAACGGTAAGTACCCTGGAACACCTGGACAAGCCCCTGGAGACGAATCCAGCAAGCATGCACCAGCGTGTTGCCGAGGGAATCGCACAGCAGGAGCAGGTGGCCCGGCAGGATGAGTGGCGGGAGAAATTCACTTGGCTGCTTGATGACTGGAAATTTGTACCGGGGGGCAGAATCCTCACCGGTGCCGGAACTGATCAGAAACTGACCTATTATAACTGTTATGTCGTCCCCTCCCCGAAAGACAGTCGCGGCGGTATCATGGATACCCTTACGCAAATGACTGAAATCATGTCACGGGGTGGTGGAGTGGGCATGAACATATCGTCTCTGCGACCCCGGAATGCCTATGTCAAGGGTGTGAACGGGCGTTCCAGCGGATCGGTATCCTGGGGGGCCCTGTACAGTTTCGTTACCGGGCTCATTGAGCAGGGCGGTTCACGACGTGGTGCCCTGATGCTGATTCTTGATGTCTGGCATCCCGATATCCTTGACTTCATCAAGAGCAAGCGTGAGATGGGAAAGATCGAGAATGCCAACATCAGTGTCGGCATAACTGATGACTTCATGGCTGCGGTACGGGAAGACCGGGAGTGGGTTACTGAATTTCCCGACACATCCGATCCGCATTACAACGAGCAGTGGGATGGGGACCTGGCGACCTGGAAGGCGGCTGGGTATGGAGTGGTTTCCTACCGGAAGATACAGGCAAGAGAGGTCTGGGACAGTATTGTAGAGAGTGCCTGGGCTTCGGCGGAACCGGGACTCTTCTTTGTCGACCGCTACAACGCATTGAGCAACTCCTGGTACTACTCTACGATACGAAGCACCAATCCCTGCGGTGAGCAGGGACTGCCGCCATGGGGTGTCTGCAACCTTGGGTCCATCAATCTCGCCCGGTTCGTCAGGGATGAAAAGGTGCTGTGGGATGACCTGAAGCAGGCAGTACACTATGCCGTGCGGTTTCTCGATGATGTAATAGACGATACCCCCTACTTCTTTGAGGAAAACCGTAAGCAGCAGCAGGCTGAACGGAGGATCGGGCTGGGAACAATGGGTCTGGCCGAGATGCTCATCCGCCTCCGGCTGGCATACGGCAGCGAGGAGTCGCTGGCTTTCCTTGACAGGCTCTATAAATTCATCTGTGTCGAGGCCTACCGGGAAAGTATTGAACTGGCAGGGGAGAAGGGCAGTTTTTCGCTCTTTGATGCCGAGAAGTTTCTGCAGAGCGGGTTCATGCAACAGATGCCTGATGATATCCGGGAGCTTGTCAGGAAACAGGGTATCAGAAATGTCACCCTCCTCACGCAGGCTCCTACCGGGACGACGGGGACCATGGTGGGGACAAGCACCGGGATAGAACCCTACTATTTCTGGGAATGGGAGCGGATTGGGCGAATGGGATCACATGTGGAGCGGGTCGGAGTGTTTGCCGACTGGCTGCGTGACCATGAAGGTGAGCAGATGCCTGCATACTTTGTATCGGCAATGGATCTTGATCCGGAAGGACATGTCCGGGTTCAGGCTGCAATCCAGCGCTGGGTTGACTCAAGTATCTCAAAGACAGGAAATACGCCTGCGGACTATACGGTTGAAGAGACCGGTAAGCTCTATGAGCTGATGTATAATCTCGGATGCAAGGGGGGGACAACCTATCGGGACGGTTCACGGGACTCCCAGGTCCTCAACAAGATGCATGAGGAAGAGGAGCCTGAGGAGCCGGTGGTCATCGATATAAAACCGCGGGTTCGCTCGACAGTTCTCCAGGGAACCACCTATCGTAAAGCCACTCCCATCGGTACAGCCTATATCACAATAAACTCTGATGGAAAGCATGGAGAACACCCCTTCGAAGTATTTGTGAACGTTGCCAAGGTCGGTTCCGATGTGGCAGCCGATGCAGAAGGCCTCGGACGCCTGGTAAGTCTGCTGCTGAGAATTCCCAGCCCGCTCTCCCCGATGCAGCGTGCCGAGGCGGTCATTGCCCAGCTGCGCGGAATAGGATCGGGAAGACAGACAGGCTTCGGGAAAAACCGCGTCATGAGCCTTCCTGATGCCATTGCCCAGGTGCTGGAAGAGCATATCGGATCTGACCAGGCTGATCACCAGTACCCGCAGCTGCCAGATGAGGAGGATGAGGGGGCCGACATGCAGTACGACCTGGCCTTTACAGGAGAGAGTACCGGGAAACAGGCCATAAAGGCCGACATCTGTCCGGTTTGTGGCAATGCAACCTTCATAAACATTGAGGGCTGCAAGAAGTGTTTTTCCTGCGGGCACAGCGAATGCTGACCTGCCGAACCCGGGCAAACTCTTCCGCAGGAACCATGCGGCAAGACACAGCATGAAACTGCCCGGATTCATCAGCGAATACAGACATCTCAATCGAAGTATATATGTGCTCTTTATTGCCCGCATTGTCAATCGCATGGGGGATTTTGTCCAGCTCTTCCTGGTGCTCTACCTGACCACAAAACTGGGCTTTGATGAGGCCTCTGCAGGCCAGTTCATTATGATGACCGGTGTGATGAACGGCCTTGGTATCCTCTTCGGCGGATATCTCTCTGACAGGGTGAATCGCAAGACCATCCTGCTGACCAGCCAGGCTCTCTTCGCTTCGGCCTATATGATCTGCGGATTCCTTCCTGCTTCCATGACCGTTCCCTGGCTGATCTTCGGCTCTTCGCTCTTCCGGGGAGCCACCTGGCCGGTAACCAGTGCCATGGTGACTGACCTGACGGAGGGTGATGAACGGAAACGGGCCTTCTCCCTGTTGTATCTCGGCACGAATGTCGGGGTAGCCATAGGCCCCATGATAGCGGGGCTACTCTTTGTGGACCATCTCAACTGGATCTTCTGGGGGGATTCCCTAACGACGCTCTTTGCAATCGTCTCCGTTCTGCTCCTGGTTCCCGATACGAAGCCGAATGAGGAGAAGATTGCTGAGAAGTGCCATGATGATGCCCTGGGAGAGCGGGCAGAGGAGGGCTCCCTGCTGAAAGCCTTTCTTAAACGGCCGGTACTCATTGTCTACCTGCTGATTGCGGCACTGTTCAGTTTCGTCTACTCACAGCACCAGTTCTCCCTGCCGCTGCAGATCAACGCCCTCTTTGCTGTCGACGGACCACGCTTCTATGGGTATGTCATGACGGTCAATGCCACCTTTGTCCTGGTGATGACTGCCGTGATCACCTATGCAACACGGAAACTGGGGGCGCTGCAGAATATGGCCCTGGCCGGGATCCTCTATGCAGCAGGGTTCGGCATGATTGCCTTCATCGGCAGCATGGGCCTCTTCTTCCTGTCGACCTGTATCTGGACTGTTGGTGAGATCCTGATGGTGACCAACAGCAATGTGTTTGTTGCCAGCCACACACCCATTACGCACCGAGGACGTTTCAACGGAGTGATAACCTTTATACATGGGATCGGGTTTGCCGTTAGCCCCTGGCTGTCGGGGATGATCATCACCACCGGCAGCATCGATATCATCTGGCCGGTGACAGCTGCCGTGGCGTTTGCAGGGGTGCTCGGTTTCTGGCAGCTTGGTCGCTATTTGACAAAATCATAATATTGTGTAAGCTGAATTTCATTTCAGAGCTGATTTCTCTTAGTTGATTCATATGCTATACTGTGTTATCAACAGATATTCGTGACAAAAATCATACATTTCAGGAGGTACCAGTGAATATACAGAAACAGCAGGCAATGCGCAACGTTTTGTTGGGTCTTGCACCGCTTTCCCTTGCGGCTGTCTACTTCTTCGGGTGGCGATTTATAGCAGTTCTGGCAGTTGTTGCCGCTGCCGGTATACTGAGTGAGTATGTCATGTCCCGCAAGTACGGTTTAAAGATGACAGAATCGCTGTTTGTCTCAGTGATGCTGTATGCGCTTTCACTCCCGCCGACAGTTCCGCTCTGGATAGCTGCATTGGGCATCATATTCGGAATTGTCTTCGGGAAGATGGTCTTCGGCGGCTTCGGGCGTAATATCTTCAACCCCGCGATCACGGCAAGGGCCTTTGTGTATATCAGTTTTGGAGGTCCGCTAACGGGGAACTTTCTGCCTTCGGTACCCGGTAATGTCAACTGGTTTCCCGGGAGCTTCGGGCAATGGCTCTCCCCGGTTGACTCAGTCTCCAATGCAACCCCGCTGGTTACCGGTACTGGAAATATCTGGGAGATGGTAGCCGGTTACATTCCGGGAAGTTTCGGAGAGACCTCCGTGATTCTTATACTGCTCGGCGGCATTTTCATCATATGGAAGAAGGCGGCCAACTGGCGTTTCACCCTCTCTGCCGTAATCGGTTTTCTGGCAATGCAGACCATCCTATGGGTTTCGGGAGTGGAAGCGGCCTACAACCCGCTCTACGCACTTGTCGGAGGCAGCTTCCTGCTGGGAGCCTTCTTCATGATAACCGATCCCGTATCAGCTTCCCAGACGACCGATGGCGGCCGTTGGATTTATGGGGCCCTCTTCGGGGTGCTCACTGTGCTGATACGAACATTTTCCATCTGGCCGGAAGGCATCACATTTGCCATTCTGCTGTCCAACATGTTCGCACCCCTGCTCGACTACTACCTGAAAGAGCGCAAGAAACGGCTGAAGGCAAAGGGAGCGTGATATGAGAAAGGATAGTCTGTTCTACAAGAGAGTTTATCCCCTCCTGTTCATGCTGCTGATTACCGTTGTCTGCATATCGATCACATCGGGACTCTTCCTCTCTACCCAGCAGCGGGTTATTGCCAATGAGACGCTGTTTCTCAAGAAGACCATTCTGGAGGCAGCCGGGGTGGAGTATCCCGACAATTTCCAGGAGATAACGACTATCTATAATGATATCGTTGACGAGGGGAACGGTTATTATACGGTAGGAACTGCGGGATCGGCGGTGTATGTCATGCCCTTTACCGGTCCCGGGCTCTGGGGTCCCATACAGCTGATGGTGGGATTCGAGGAGGATCTTGATGCCCTTACCGGTATCGGTATCGTCAGCCAGAACGAGACACCCGGGCTCGGAGCAAGAATAGAAGAGGAGTGGTTCAAGAAGCAGTTTGTCGGAAAGTGGGGTCCCTTCGCACTTGTTGAGGAGGGAACTGCTACCAGAACCGATCAGATAGACAGCATAACCGGCGCAACCAGAACATCGCGGGCAATTCAGGCGATCATGAATACTGCTGTCAACGAAGGGCCGGCACTGGTCCAGGCAAAGGGGGAATAGTATGGCAAGAGGTCTGGTTAAGAAAACAGTATTGGCACCCCTGGGTAAGGATAACCCTGTTTTTGTACAGGTACTCGGTATCTGTTCCACCCTTGCGGTCACCAATAAACTTGAAAACACCGTTGTCATGACGCTTGGCGTCATGTTCACGACAGCTCTCTCCAGTTTCACCATTTCACTGGTTCGGAAACTGATCCCTGCCCGGATACGCATGATGGTTGAGACGCTTATCATCGCAACCTTCGTAATCATTGTCGACATCGTCCTCAAGGCATACATGCCCGATATCTGGAAACAGCTTGGTCCGTATGTCGGGCTGATAATTACCAACTGCATTATCATGGGCCGTGCCGAGGCCTTTGCCCTGAACAACAAACCCGGTCTCTCACTGATAGACGGGCTTGCCTCCGGCATGGGGTATGCCTATGTCCTGCTGGTCATTGCCTTCTTCAGGGAACTGCTTGGCACCGGATCTCTCTGGGGCATCCAGATTCTCGGAAGCTGGTGGACCAACTGGGCAATCATGATTATGCCTCCGGGAGCCTTCTTCATGCTGGCAATCTTCATATGGGTTGTCAAGGAGATCTTCATCAAAGAGGAGGAGAATAAATGAACAGTGCAATCTATCCGATAGCTGTATTCTTCGCGGCAATTTTCACTAACAATATTCTCCTGACCAACTACCTCGGGATGTGCTCATTCCTCTCAGTCTCAAGAGAGATCAAGACGTCAGTCGGTCTGGGCATTGCTGTAACCTTTGTCATGGCGACAACTACGGTGCTGAACTGGCTGGTATACAACCTGATCCTGCTGCCTTTTTCGCTTGAGTATCTGCGCTTCATCGTATTCATCATCGTCATTGCCGCCTTCGTGCAGATTGTGGAGATGATAATTGAACGGGTCAGTGAAGGGCTCTATGCCGCTCTGGGGATTTTCCTACCGCTGATCACCGTAAACTGCGCCATTCTCGGAGTGAGTCTGTTCATGGTCATCCGTGAATACAACCTTATCACATCCCTGTTCTATGGCCTTGGCAGCGGGCTGGGCTGGTTCCTTGCAATTCTCTCTATGGCCGGAATCAGGCAGAAACTGGCCAGGGCGAAAGTGCCACCAGGCCTCGAGGGTGCCGGAATCACCCTGATTATTGCCGGAATCATGGCCCTGGCTTTCATGGGATTCTCCGGTATGATCAACATCTCATAAGGAGGGACAGATGCTTACTTCACTTTTGATCAGCGTAGGGATTATTTCAGCTGTAGCAGTGTTCCTTGCCTTACTGATGGTAATAGCAGATGCAACAATCGGTAACTACGGGGAGGTCATGATATCGGTGAATGACGGTGCCCGGGAGCTGCAGATTGCCGGAGGGCAGCCGCTTCTCAAGGCACTTACCGAGGAGGGTATATTCATTCCCTCGGCCTGCGGTGGAAGGGGATCATGCGGTCTCTGTAAAGTCAAGGTGGTTGAAGGAGGGGGGCAGATTCTCCCTACCGAGTTACCCTGGCTTTCGGAGGATGAGAAGCGTGATAACATCAGACTTTCCTGCCAGTTCAAGGTCAAGAACGACCTCTCGATACAGATCCCCGAGGAACTCTTTCTTGTCAAGCAGTTCACCACTACCGTGGAGAGCATTCGGGATCTCACTCATGACATCAAGGAGGTACGACTGAAACTTGTCGATCCTCCCGAGATAGAGATGACAGCCGGTCAGTTCATACAGTTTCAGGTACCGGCCTATGAGCTGACCGATGAAGCGGTCTACCGGGCCTACTCAATGGCATCCGTACCAAGCGACAGTCGGCACATTGAACTTGAGATACGTCTTGTTCCCAACGGGGTCTGTACGACATATGTGCACAAGTATCTGAAAGAGGGAGACGACGTTCTGGTCAATGGCCCCTATGGTGATTTCTATCTGCAGGATACCGATCGAGAAATTATCTGCATAGCCGGCGGTTCCGGAATGGCTCCGATCAAATCCATCCTGCTCGATATGAATGAACGGAAATCAACCCGCAAGGCAACCTACTTTTTCGGGGCAAGATCCGCCAGGGACCTCTTTCTGCTTGATGAGATGAAGGATCTGGAGCAGAGCATGCATGACTTTACCTTCGTTCCTGCATTGAGTGAACCGCAGGATGAGGACAACTGGAAGGGTGAGACGGGGCTGATTACCGATGTCGTTGCGAAACATGTAACGAACGGCGCGGTATGTGAGGCATATCTTTGCGGAAGCCCGGGAATGATCGATGCCTGCATAAAAGTCCTGACTGAGTGCGGTGTACCGGAAGAGCGAATCTATTACGATAAGTTTGCATAGGGGGGGATGGAAGATGAAACAGTCAATCCAGCTGTCACGAATACAGGAGCAGATGAAACCGGGTGTGATCACCCTGAATGGCTTTTTAGGTACCGATACCCGAAACTTGATTGATATTCTTATCGAGGATGACGGCATTGTACGGAGAAGTGGTAGAACCCACAAGGCAATTGCCGAACGGATGGAATTCTTTCGCAAAGCGGGTCTTGACGGCCTTGGTGAGTTCATCAGGGTGGATGATGCCTTTGAGGTGCGGGTTGATTCAGTACGGGGCAAGCTGCCCTCACCCTTTGGCGGACCCGGTATGTACAGCAAGGTGAATACCACCGTACGGAACAAAGCCTTGAATCGGGAGGTCACCTTTACCGATCTGCATATCCATTTTGTTGGGGACCATGGATTCTATGAGGGGAAGGGTTCGCCGTTCAGGCTGGAACCCGAGGATCTGATCATCACTCTCGATGTGCCCGTGTCATCCTGACAGACCTTCCCGACTGGCACTGCAGGCTGTGACAGAGTGAGACTCCCTCTTCAGTTACTGTAATCATGTCGAGCACACAGAGTGATACGGTTTACACGGAATACAATAAATCTGTACTGATTGAAGCTTCGGCTGTTGTAATTAGAAGGCTATTTTTGTATAATCTGAACCGCTGATTATCGAACGAAGCAAGCGATTTGCAGCAGAAAAGGAGCATCAGATCGCTTGGTTCCTCAAGTTTTCCGACGGGCTGCTGGTGGGCCGTCACGGGAGACTGTAACGATCATAATTCAAAATTGTCTATTTTGCTTATGATCTGGGGTCAAAAATAGTTTACCTATTCACACTTTCTACACGACCCGAACATAATCGCAAAATCTATTACAAATCACGGAGTGTTTCAGTATGAGTAACAAAAAAATGGTTACTATCGATGGGAATACCGCGGCCGCACATGTGGCGTATGCCTTCAGTGAAGTGGCTGCAATCTATCCTATCACCCCCTCTTCACCGATGGGTGAATACACCGATTCCTGGGCAAGTACGGGAAAGAAGAATGTATTTGGGAAAAAGGTTGATGTTATCGAGATGCAGTCGGAAGCAGGAGCTGCCGGGTCTGTACACGGAGCGTTGAGCGCAGGAGCTCTTACAACGACGTTTACCGCCTCCCAGGGGTTGCTTCTGATGATTCCCAATATGCATAAGATTGCTGGTGAGATGCTGCCGACAGTATTTCACGTATCCGCCCGTTCGCTTGCCGCTCAATCGCTTTCGATTTTCGGGGACCATTCCGATGTCATGTCTACGAGAAATACCGGTTTTGCGATGACTGCAGCTGCCTCTATCCAGGAGACTATGGATCTTGCACTTGTAGCCCATCTTGCTACGCTGAAGACGCAGGTCCCCTTTCTGAGCTTCTTTGACGGTTTCAGAACCTCCCATGAAATTCAGAAGGTTGAAGAGATTGCCTTTGAGGATATCAAGAGCCTGATCGAACCGAAGTATATCGAACAGTTCAGAGATAGGGCAATGCGGCCTGAGAAACCATTTATCAAGGTTGCTGCCCAGAACCCCGATGTATACTTTCAGGGACGTGAAACTGTCAACACGTACTATGATGAAGTGCCAGCAATTGTACAGGAGTACATGGATAAGGTGTTTGCCCTGACCGGCCGCTGCTACAAACTCTTTGATTATGTAGGTGCTCCGGATGCCGAGAAGATTGTCATTGCTATGGGTTCTGCCTGTGATACCATCGACAAGACAGTCGAGTATCTCAACTCACAGGGCGAGAAGGTGGGTGCAATCAAGGTTCGGCTCTACCGGCCGTTCTCCGTGGCAGATTTTGTTGATGCAATTCCTGCATCTGTCAAGAAGATTGCAGTTCTTGATCGCACCAAGGAACCCGGTTCAATCGGTGAGCCCCTCTTCCTTGATACCGTAGCTGCCCTTGCAGCCTCGGGACGGGGCGATATTTCTGTCATCGGCGGCAGATACGGTCTTTCCAGCAAGGAGTTTACCCCATCGCATGTGAAGGCCGTCTTCGATCACCTGGACGGTGCGGCTTTTCACAGCTTTACCGTCGGCATTAACGATGATGTCTCTAAAAAATCAATCCCGGTCAATGTTGATGTCAACGTCATACCAGATGACGTCATTTCCTGTATGTTCTGGGGTCTCGGTTCTGATGGAACGGTGGGAGCAAACAAGAACTCCATCAAGATCATCGGTGAGAATACCGATATGAACGCTCAGGCCTACTTCGTATACGATTCGAAGAAGTCGGGCGGAGTAACCACCTCCCATCTGCGCTTCGGCAAGAGTTCAGTGAATATGCCCTGGCTGATCGGCAAGGCAGATTTTGTTGCCTGCCATAATCCGGCCTATCTGGGACGGTATGACATGCTCGGTCCGCTTAAGGAGGGTGGGGTATTCCTGCTGAATTCTGAGATTGACTCATCTGAGGTGTTTGAGCACCTGACCAAAGATGATCAGCAGCTGATCATAGACAGGAAAATCAGATTCTACAATGTAAACGCAGTGAAAATTGCCGAGGAAGTTGGCCTGGGGGCTGCTCGTATCAATACCGTCATGCAGGCGGCTTTCTTCAAGATCTCCGGAATTCTGCCGGAAGAGCAGGCAATCGATCTGATCAAGGGTGCCATCAAGAAGACCTTCATCAAGAAGGGCGAGGACATCGTAAACATGAACTGGAGTGCCGTTGATGCAGCTTCCGAAGCCCTTGAAGCAGTTGAGATTCCAGCTTCAATTACAAAATCCTACGTTCCACCGGTCCTCATCGCTAAGGATGCCGATTCGTTTGCCAGGAATGTCGTGCTTCCGATCATGCACATGAAGGGCGATGATATCCCCGTATCAAGCATGACCTTCGATGGCACGCTTCCGGTAGGAACAACCAAGCTCGAGAAGCGGGGTGTGGCTCCGCGGGTACCGAAATGGATTCCCGATGTCTGTATCCAGTGTAACCAGTGCGTACAGTCCTGTCCGCATGCCGCCATCAGGGCGAAGCAGATAGATCCGAAGGACCTTGAGCAGGCTCCCGAAGGCTTTACGGTTCTCAAGTCAAATACCAAGAACGATCGCGACCTGCAGTTCCGTATCCAGGTATATACAGAGGACTGTCAGGGATGTGGAGTATGTGTGGAAACCTGTCCGGCAAAGGTGAAGGCGCTGGAATTCAGCACGCTGGAAATAGAGCGGGAAGATGGTCAGGTTGAGCGGGCTGCCTTCTTTGATGCCCTTGAAGATGATGTCCTTGACGGCATTTCCCCGACGACACTCAAGGGTACCCAGTTCAAGAAGCCGCTGTTTGAGTTCTCAGGAGCCTGTGCCGGGTGTGGAGAAACACCGTATGTGAAGTTGATGACCCAGATCTGCGGTGAACGTATCATGGCTGCAAATGCCACCGGGTGTTCCTCGATCTACGGCGGCACCTTCCCGACAGTTCCCTACTGCACCAGGAAAGATGGCCGGGGACCGACATGGGGCAACTCGCTCTTTGAGGATAATGCCGAGTATGGATTTGGTATGCGTCTGGCTGTAGACAGCAGCAGGACTTTGCTTAAGACCAAGGTGGAGAAGATTCTTGAGATGGGAACCACAGCAGAGCTGACAGAGGCCCTGAAGCAGGCGATGGAGCTCTGGAACGACACCTCAGAAGCAGCTATTCAGAATCAAAACAGGGTTGCAGGCCTTATTGATGCAGCTGTAGCAGCTGCCGAGGGAGAGGCCGGGGAAGTTCTGGCAAAGATCAGGGAGCTGAAGGATTACTTTGTGGACAAGAGTGTCTGGATCATCGGCGGAGACGGCTGGGCATACGATATCGGGTACTCCGGTGTGGATCATGTTGTCGCTTCCGGCAGGGATGTCAATATCCTGGTTCTTGATACGGAAGTGTACTCGAATACCGGCGGTCAGGCTTCAAAGGCTACCCCGATCGGTGCCGTGGCTAAATTTGCCAATGCCGGGATGCAGCTTCCAAAGAAGAATATGGGTTTCATGTGTATGAGCTACGGCCATGTTTATGTTGCCTCAATTTCGCTTGGAGCCAACCGGAATCATGCCCAGAAGGCATTGATGGAAGCCGTGAACTATAAGGGACCCTCAATCATTTTCGCCTATTCACCGTGTATCAACCATGGTATCGATATGGCTAAGTCTCAGGTAGAGCAGAAACGGGCCGTTGAATCAGGTTACTGGCCGCTGTACCGCTTCAACCCTGAAGCAGAAGCGGGCAAGCAGTTTTCCTGGGATACCAAGGAGCCCAAGATCGATTTCCAGGATTTTATCCGGGGAGAAAGAAGATATACAGCTCTCTATAAAACCAATCCGGATAACGCCGAAGCCCTTTTCAAGAGAGCCGAAGAGGATGCCAAGAAGCGTATGGAGTTCTATAAGAATATGGGACAGATCATGTAGTTCCAGCTTACAGTAGCTTGATACAGGCCCCCGAGTATTCGGGGGCCTGATTACATTTGGCCGCACACAGTAGCTTGTTTGGAAAATGAGGACGCATCCCTCTGCATTGGTTGTCTGCGGCACAGAAAAATGGGGGGCTGTACCAGTTAGTGCACTAAGAAGGATGCGGCTCTGAAGAAAAGTGAGTACTCACTTACCTCTATATAATTGAGCATACCGTCTACAGATTGGCATGTCAAGGCATAAATATTTCAGGAATCGGATGTATCGACAGGAGGAGCGAATGCCCGGCGTATGAACAGCATGGTCTGCTCGATTACCAGTTCATCCCGCTCAAGGATCGTGTCGTCAATAAAGACCTTCATACGCTCCTGGTAGTATTCGGATGCATAGGAGAACTGGAGTGTCATGAAGAGACTGTCCATGAGAAAAGCAAAGAGTTTCAGGTTGATGTCATCGGCTACCAGTCCGGTTGCCGCTGCCTCCTCAAGCAGGAGTGCATAGCACTTTGCTGATACCGATTCCATCTCATAGGAGAGCTTCTTGACCAGTTCACGATTCCCCTCGGTAGTAATTTCATTGTAGAGATTGATCATGGGAGCATGCTCACGCGAGTGCTCCTGGATGATACGCAGGATGAATTTAGTTTTATCGAAGAAATCACCGGCGTGCTCCATGATCTCATTCAGTTTGCCTGTGAGCATCTCAACACTCTGGTTGCAGACGGTAAGAAAGAGGTTCTCTTTAGTGGTGAAGTACTTGTAAATAGAGCCTATGCTGATGCCGGCTTTTTTAGCAATGACATTTATGTTTGCGGCAGTGTATCCAAGCCTGGCAAACTCTTCGGAAGCAGCTTCAAGAACCAGCAGCTTCTTCTCCTCGGAAATATGCTCAAATACATCAGTATGATAACGTACACCCATATTCCTGTATATTATCCGAGGTTTTGCATTAGCACAACAGCTATCGACTTCTCAGTGCAGTGAATCTCTTGCACCCAATCAGAACTGGACGTTGAAGGATGTCTTGAAGCTGTGAGTCGTTCTGAAGTCATCCTTGTTGTCAGGACCATGGGCAAGCAGTACTTTGTGGGTTTCGCCAGGTGTCAGGGGCGAGTCGTAACGGTCACCTGAATCTATGGGCAGTGCAAAGACAAGCTCTGTCCAGCCATCAGATTCCCTGCCAGAAATCAGTCGTATATCATCTGTTCCCCCGGCATTGGTGTCCGGTGCATGTGAGAACATGCCATTTCCGTAGTCGTCCCGTATCTCAACCTCCCCGGAGGCGTTCACGTAGCCGATGATAAATTGCGCATCCTTCATGACCTGGCTGGGATTGAAGCCTACGGAGACCCATCCGGTGGTTTCAGCTGAGAGGGTGAACAGTATCTCGGAATCAGATACTTCCCATGAGAGAGAGATCGAATCGAACGAAGCAGAGTTGTCTGAAATATCATCAGCGGGCTCACTCTTGCCTGAGGCGAAGAGCATAGCTGTCGCAAAGAACACTATACAGGCTGCAAGAAATAACTTTTTCATAATAATACCCCTTATCAGTGAAGATATGGTATTAAAGTACTGTCGCAGAATGAGATCGGCAACAGTTATTATACTTGGTAGTTGAGAATTCCGAGGGTTGTATGCTCGTCAGTAACCAGCACGTTGACAAGACCGCTGAGCAGGAGTGCATGGATCACGGGGATCTTGGCTGCTCCACAGGCTGTGATGACCAGCTCGGTTGACCGGTGGTGAGCCAGGGGAATACCGACAATCCTTCTGTTGAGGGCAATGTCGGGAAAGATACCGCTGCTGGTGAAGTGATAGCCGTTGATATGCCCGATAATATTGTCTTCATAGAGCGCAGCTGACTCCTCCCTTGATATCAGTCCGGCCCGGACCAGGGCACTCTCATCAGGATGGTTTGACGTCACGCCGGCAAGAATGGTCGTGACTGTGTCAAGATACTCCAGATGCCTGGCAATAGCAGGTTCTCTCGTCAGGCGCTCATGCAGATCATCGTCATGCACCAGTATGGGTGCGGGAAGAATTCGGTAGCTGCCGTGCAGCCGTACAGAAAGGGCCCTGGCCAATTCAAAGCCATCGTAGTTGGGGTTCTCAGCACAGGTTCCGCCTACCAGCTGCAGCACCTCCATACCCTGCAGATCCATATGCGGCATATGGCGAACCACCTGGAAAAGAGTAGAGCCCCAAGATACTCCCAGTCTGGAATGCGGCGTGAGAACTCCTTCAAGATAGCGTGCAGCCGCCTCTCCCACAGATTCCAGTGTGCTTTGACTGCTGTACCGTGTTTCGGCTACAATGGCCCGCCGTATACCAAAGCGGGCTGTAAGGGCTTCATGGAGTACATAATCCTGGAGGTCTGGTGCTGTTATCCGTATATTGACGATGCCCTCACTGCGGCAACGTTTCAGGAGGTTCGAGACAGTTGGCCGCGATATCCCGAACTCTTCGGCAATCTGCTGCTGCGAAAGGCCATCCTCAAAGTATCGTTTTGCGATTGCTACCAGATAGGGTAGTTCGTGATTACTCTTCATGATAGTTCACCAGCAGTTCGGGATGCTCCAGGAAATCGCGCATGGAATGGAGCAGCAGGGCTGCGTCGGCTCCGTCCCCGGCCCTGTGGTCATAGGTGATCACCAGCGGAAGTATGTCACGGGTCACAGCGTTACCTGCTGAGTCGGGAATAAGTTTTCTGGCAGATGCACATACACCCACTACCGCAGTCTGGGGTGGGGTGATGATCTGTGAAAAGGATGAGATTCCGTAGGGGCCGAGGTTTGTCAGGGTGATGGTCGCTCCCTGCAGCTGTTCCGGAGAAATCGTACCCGCTCGTGCTGCCGATACGAGCGTATGCAGCCGGGATGCAATTTCTGGAAGATCAAGATCCGGGGAGTTGTGCAGAACAGGGACAATCAGGCCGTTCGAACCCTTCACGGCAATGCCGATATTCACACTGCCTCTGATTACAAGGTGCTCACTGGCAAAGCATGAGTTGAAACGTGGGTGTTTGACCAGGGCATAGGCCAGGGCAGCCGTACACCAGTCATTCACGGTTGTTTCAATATGCTGCTCGTCATAGAGGCTGTTGCGGAGGGCCAGCAGAGCCGTTATATCAGCCTCCATGCTGCAGAACGCCGAGGGGATCTCATGGTACCCCGCAACAATTCGTTCAGCCGTTGCCAGCTCTATTCCGGTCAACTGCTGCCGGATATCACCGCTGCTGAGGGCTGCAATATCTTCATAGCAGCTGTGTATCCGGTACCCCGAAACGGCTGCCAGGAGTACATCCCTGAAGTGCACGGGCCCACTGTGCCTGCGTGGCAGAGTCTCCAGCGGTATTCCAAGTTCTGCAGCAGCCTTACGTGCCGATGGGGTGGCTGGGATCTGGTTCTGTAGTATGGCTGCAGTGACAGGCTTCTGATTTATTGTTTCAGCTGCTGTTGTGGTTGGTATTGATACCTTCAGGGGCTGCAGCACTACCGGAGTGGTTGCGGGAACAGCTTCCCCAGCTTCTCCGATCCATGCGATAGGTTGGGTTACAGGAACTCTGGATCCTGCAGGATATATCAGCTTCAGAACCGTACCGCTGTGGGTGGTCTCAAGATCCATTACGGCCTTGTCGGTCTCAATCTGGGCAATATGCTCCCCCTTACGGATCTGCCTCCCTTCGGTGACATACCACTTCAGAACAGTTCCCATGGTCATGAGCATTCCTGTCTTCGGCATACATACTGTTTCAGCCATGATTGCTGCCTCCGATACCAGCGGTTTTGTGGCACATTTCGAGTACCGTTGCAATAATGCTGTCAATCGATGGAACAACACTCTCTTCCAGTCGGGGATTGTAGGGAATCGGCACATCAAGTCCGCCGAGCCGTTTAACGGGGGCATCAAGATAGTAGAAGGCAGGTGAGTCGACAATGGTGCTGACAAGCTCCCCTCCAAAACCACCGGTAGTGACCGCCTCGTGAACAACCAGGGCCCTTCCCGTCTTGATGACCGACTGTATGATGGTTTCCCTGTCCAGAGGGATGAGACTTCTGATGTCGATGACCTCTGCCGCGATCCCCTTGCGTTCAAGGAGATCGGCGCACTCTAGGCATCTCGGTACCATCCTGCCGTAGGTGATCATACTGATGTCGGTGCCGGTATGCCTGATAGCAGCGGTTCCCAGCGGGATGGTGAAATCAGAATTCTCGTTATGGGTGGGGACCTCCCCCTCAGTACGGTAGAGCAGTTTCTGTTCAATGAACACCACTGGATTGTTATCCCTTATAGCAGATTTCAGCAGACCTTTTGCATCCCCTGGGGTGGATGGAATCACCACTTTGAGACCGGGTACGTGGGCACACCAGGCCTCAAGACTCTGTGAATGCTGCCCGGCAGCACCGGTTCCCGATCCTCCCGGAGTTCTGACCACCATGGGAACAGAGCCCTGTCCACCAAACTGGAAATGAATCTTTGCAGCCTGATTAACCAGCTGATCCATTCCCAGGGTGATAAAATCACTGAACATGAGCTCTGCAACCGGTCGCAGACCGGTCATGGCTGCCCCGGCTGCAGCTCCGATTATCACCCCTTCCGATATCGGAGTATCTCTCACTCTGGTTTTTCCAAACAGCTCCAGCAGACCCTTTGTCACCCCGAAGGCACCACCGTACACACCGATGTCCTCGCCGATGAGGACTACCGTCGCATCACGTTCCATCTCCTCACGAAGGGCCTCACGCACAGCTTCAGCATACGTTATGGTTCTCATGGCGCAAAGACCTCTTCAGCCAACCTTCCAGGAACAGGGTCTGGACTGGCTTCGGCATAGAGAAGTGCCTGAGCTATCTGTCTGCCGGCCGAGGATTCGATTCCTTCGATGACGGCTTCAGTCACATTTTCGACGGTGAGCAGATGCTCCCGCAATCGGGCGATCGGATCACGTTGCTTCCATGCCGCCACCTCCTCCCTGGAGCGATATACCTGGGCATCACTCTTTGAGTGTCCCATCCAGCGATAGGTGTCGAGTACCAAAAGGAGAGGACCCTCCCTGAGCAGGTATTCTCTGCAGGCTGCTGTTTCGCGGTATACCTGGAGAACATCGTTGCCGTCCAGCGTCACTCCCCGCATTCCGTAGGCCTCTGCCCGCCGGGCAATGTCGGTAATGTTCATGGAGTCCCGTATGTGGGTGGACATTCCGTAGAGGTTGTTGGTGCAGACAAATAGTACCGGCAGGTTCCAGACGGAGGCAAGGTTGAGTGATTCGTGGAACGAACCCTGATTGGCAGCTCCGTCACCGAAGAAACAGACCGTTATTGCCCGCTTCTGCTGAAACTGCTGTGACCAGCCGGCTCCGACGGCTAACGGCAGCCCCCCGCCCACGATACCGTTGGCCCCGAGACTGCCCCTGGAGAAATCGGCGATGTGCATGCATCCGCCCCGTCCACGGCAGTAGCCGGCCTCCTTGCCGAGGAATTCGGCCATCATCTTTGCGGTATCCATCCCCATTCCGATTGCCTGCCCATGTCCACGATGAGTCTGAAGTACATAATCGTCCCTCTCAAGGGCATGCCCGACCCCGGTTCCGGTAGCCTCTTCGCCGATGCAGAAATGTGCTGTACCATGGACACGCCCTTGGGCGAACAGCTCCGCCGCCTTCTCCTCGAAATATCGGGTAAGAACCATCTTTCGGTAGAGCTCAAGCTTTGTGGTCAGGGAAATATCCATTCAGGCCTCCGCACCTTGGATAGATATACCAGATAACACTACAAATGTAAACTGAGAACGAGTTTTTTTACATTTGTAAAGAATCAATCCCTGATTGGTTGCACCAGACTGCTGCAGCCTTTCCGGCTGCAGCTCCGGTGGAGAGAGCCGCCTGTATGTTGTATCCTCCGGTATCTCCATCGATATCAAGCACCTCTCCGGCAAAGAAGAGACCCGCTCTCACTCTCGAAGCCATGGAAGCGGGATCAACCTCATCAAGGGCGACTCCTCCTGCCGTTACCATTGCCGTGGAGTACTTTCCGGCGCTTGCAACGGAGAACCGATAATCGGTGAGGATAGAGCAGAGAGTGCCTGCCTGCCGCCTGCCTATCTCACCACAGCGCTGCTCAGGAAAGATATCTGCTTTATCCAGCAGTACCAGCGAGAGTTTCCGGGGTAGACCAAGTTGTTTCATAAGCGATACTGCCTGCACCTTTGCATGCTCCCTGCAGTAGCCGATAACATGCTGCCTGCATTCGCTACCCATTCCGGAGAAGTCAAAGGTTACCTCGTCACCGCGCTGCAGGTCGCGGGAGTTGTTCAGTACAACCGGTCCGGAGAAGCCGGTATGGGTAAACAGCAGATCTCCCCGGAATGATGTGACCTTCCTTCCCTCCCTCCACACAG
>CAZSBC010000043.1:0-20672 GCA_964605195.1 uncultured Spirochaetales bacterium
GGTACTCTTCAATGGCAAGTCGGTCACCCACATCAAACCGGAGAGAAGGGAAGTGGTCATGGTTTACCAGAATTACCTGCTCTTTCCCTACATGAACGTGGAAGAGAATATCGGTTTTGGTTTGAAGATGCGGCATATGGAGAAAGAGGAGATCAAATGCCGGGTTGATGAGATGCTCAGCCTTGTGAAGCTTGAGGGTTTCGGCAAACGTAAACCGCATGAGCTCTCCGGGGGACAGAAGCAGCGGGTAGCCTTAGCCCGGGCGCTGGTCGTACGCCCCAAGGTGCTGCTGCTAGATGAGCCGTTATCAAATCTGGATGCCCACCTCCGGGATGAGATGCGAGAACTGATCATGCGGATCTACAAGGAGTTTGATGTCACCATCATCTTTGTTACTCACGATCAGGAAGAGGCGGTTCAGCTGGCGGACAGGATAGCGCTGATGTTTGATGGACAGCTGCAGCAGTTCAGTCCCAGCCAGGATTTCTATGAGCGTCCGGCCTCAAGACGCATCGCCAGTTTCTTCGGTAACAACAACCATCTGCCGGGAATCAAGAAGGGTAATAGGGTAGCCACTGCAGTTGGGAATTTCCGGGTTCGTGATGATCTTGATGTGCCCGATGGAAAGGTGACCATGATCATACGCCCTGAATCTATCGGCATGCACGGAGGAGATGAAAACAGTTTCACCGCAACCATCCATCGCAGTATCTACATGGGAACCTATATCCGTTACCGCATATTCATGGATGGCAGTGAATGGGACGTCATAGGGTCTCCGCATCCCGATGATACCTACTGTGAGGGGAAGGAGGGAGTCTTTACGCTCCCTGTTGATAAGATATGGCTGCTCAGTGGGGAGTAGGAGATGAAAAAATCGCTGAAAATTGGCTTTGTCGCCCTCTCTTTCTCAAATTTCCAGGCTGCCGAGTACCGCATATTCGAACGCTCCCTGGTGAGTATGAAGCAGTATGCCGAGACACTTGACTTCACCCTGGTATCTGCTGCAGATGCTGTAACCGATGAAGCGGGAGCCATCCGAGCAGCTGCAGATTTGCAGGAGCAGGGAATCGACTTCTTGCTCCTGCAGGCATCATCCCTGATCCTCGGTGATATTGTACTTCCCTTTGCCGCTGCTTGTGAGCGGATCGGATTCTGGGTCGTCCCCGAACCCACTTTTGCCGGCGAATTGCCGCTGAACTCGCTTACCGGGTTCAATCTCGGGGTCTCTATCCTGCGAAAACAGTTCCCCGAACGCCCGGTCAAATGGTTTTACGGCTCACCGGATGGGTCGCAGGATTTTCGCGAACGTCTGTCGGTTACAGTTGCTGCTCTGCGCTCGCTGGTGAATCTGAAGGGCAGCCGAATCGGGCTTCTGCATGATGTGGTTCCCACCTTCATCAATCTCACCTACCAGACCGACTCAATCCGGGAGATGCTCGGAGTTGAAGTTGTTCCGCTCACCCTTGAGGAGCTTTTCCGGCGGATACGGCTTGAGAGAGAGGCGGATCCAGAAATCGTGCAGGAGCTGTACCGTAGTGCCAGAGAGGTCAGGGTAACAGGCGAAGAGGTCGGCAGTATGGCAAAGATTACCCGGCAAATCACTGTCATGGCCGAGGAGGATGCGCTTGATGCGGTTGCACTGCGCTGCTGGCCGGAATTTCAGGATGAACTGCAGCTGGCTCCCTGCGCATCGGTGGCCTACCTCAATGACCACGGAGTGATCACCTCCTGTGAGGGGGACCTGCCGGGAGCACTCAGCATGCTGACCGGCTGGTATGTCAGCAGTCAGGCCCCGACGATGAATGATCCGGTCGCTCTCGATATGGAGAATGACCTCATCCAGATGTGGCACTGCGGCCCCGGACCGGCATCCTGGGCTGATGAAGCCGGACAGATTCTGGATTACCACCATACGCTGAACAGGCGGATTGCTGCAGGTGAGCCACGACAGGGTGTCTCCTCTGATATCACCTTCCGCAGGGGGGATGTAACGATTCTCCATATCAGCGGGGATGCAAAGTCAATATTCATCCTCGAGGGACGGGTGATGGAGGGACCGGCTCCTCCCTACCCCGGATCGGGGGGATGGATAGGTGAGTTGCAGAGTAACGGTAGACACTGCAGTTGTGCCGACTTTCTTGAGGGAGTAGCAAAGTACGGCTTTGAACATCACTATCCCATTATCAGGGGACATCACGAGGCAGCCCTGCGGGAGCTGGCCGGTTGGTGTGGAATGCGTGTTCTTGATATGCCTGTCGCTGCAGTATATCAGCAAAGGGTGTGCGAATCAGTTTGCGATTGAGGAAGTAGAGAATGAAGCATATTCTGCTTGATAGAGTATATGGAGCGCTGATAGGCAGCGCCATTGGGGATGCCATGGGCGGCCCGGTGGAAGGACTCTCCTACGAAATAATCGAGAAGCGATACGGCCGTGTCAACTCACTGCTTCCCTATACGGAAGTTACCCCGAGCTACCATGGGCCCTTTACCACAACTGCAGGAAGCTATACAGATGATACCCGGATTGCAATCCTGCTGGCAGAGGCTGCCATCCATGCAGGCGGTATCCCGAAACAGGGCGATATCACCTATGCGTTTGCAGAATATTACCGGAAGGCAACGACAGCTCTGGAACGCGGATTCATTGAGGAGTACTACCTCAAGGGACTCTACGGGCAGGATAAGGAGGCCTTCGGGGGGCTACCGACAACCGGCGGTATCATGGGCATTGCTCCTCTCGGGGCAATCTTTCCAGCAGATCCTCATGGTGCATTTGCCCATGTCTTCAGGACACTCTTCATCTCAACCGGGACAGCACGCACAGCTTCGGCTCTCGCGGCAGCTATGATAGCCGCAGCCATGCAGCCCGGGATAACATGGATGGGTGTAATAGATGAAGCTCTAGCTGCCGCTGCTGCCAGCAAACGTGCTGTAGAGGCTAATGGATGGCGAAGCAGCTCACTCTATCCCATAGTGGCTCAGAAAAGTGAGCAGTTGCTTGAAAAGGCAGCCGATCTTGGGGGATCGGTCGTCTCGGTCAATGATCTGCGGGCAAATCTCCATGATGCCGTGGTCCAGGATTTCTTTGCCGACGGCAGCGAAACCCTGGCCCTCGCGGCAGCCAATTTCTGTGCCGCCCGGGGTGACTTTACCGAGACAGTCATCGGGTGTGTCAACTTTGGTCGTGACAATGACAGCTCTGCAGCTGTCGGTGGTGCCGTTGCCGGGGCACTCTGTGGTGCTGAAACCATCCCAGCAGAGTGGATTGAGCTGGTTGAGAGAGCAAATCCAGGGCCTTCACTCTACCGACTGGCCGAGAAGCTTACCGGTTTGACTATGCAGCGGATCAGCAAAAGCAGGAACACCCTTAGGCTGCAGGAACAGCTGCTGTTTCCCGGAAATGGGGTGCCTGGGAGCAGAAGAGAATCGGTCGCCGCTGCGATATTCGAAAGCCTGGGGACCCTTGATCAGCTGCTTGCAGCCGGGGCTGATCCGGACCTGCCTGATGAAAAAGGTTCTCATGCACTGCATATTGCCGCAACATATGGTAATGATCCGGCACTCCGGCTGCTGCTTGCCTATGGGGCAGACTGTAACTGCCGGGATGCAAACCGGACCACGCCGCTTCATTTCGCAGCCTGGAACAACCATGCCAATACCGTAAAACTACTGCTGGAGTGGGGTGCAGATGCCGATCTCTCTGAAGGGATTAACTGGACGCCTCTGCACGATGCCGTCCGCAGGGAGTATGTCGATATCGCCCTTGTCCTGCTAGGCAATAGCCGCGCTCTGCCGCAAGACGGCAGTCGCGACGAACGTTTCCTTGCGCTGCTGAAGCTGCTCTGGGAGCATCAGGTGGATCTGGATGCTGTCGGCATCTGCGGGCAGAGCCTGCTCCATGATGCCGTGGAACGGGGATACAGTAAATCTGTGGCCTTTCTCATTGCTTCCGGAGCAGATGTGAACAGGCTGGCGACGATTCTCTGGGAGAAGCGGTTTGAGGGCACGCCGCTGCACAAGGCTGCTGCCTATGGGCATGAGGCCATATATGCCATGCTGCTGGCTGCCGGCGGAGATGAAACGGTACGCAATATCGACGGCAAGACTCCCCCGGAGCTAAAGCAGCTGCGGGCCGGTAGCGAGGGATGAGGATGTGAAGCAGAGAGTGATCATTGATTGCGACAACACCTTCGGGGTACCAGGTAAGCCCATCGATGACGGGCAGGCCATCCTATACCTGCTTGGGCGCGATGATATCGAGGTAATAGGTATTACCACGACCTTCGGCAACAGTACGATAGAAGATGTCTATCCGGCAACCTGCTGGCTGCTGGAACAGGTCGGCAGACCCGATATTCCCGTCTTCCGCGGAGCGAGCAGCTACCGTGACGGACAGACGGAGGCCTCCAGCTTCCTGGCTGCGGCAGCCGCCGGAAGTCCCGGAGAGATTGCTGTAGTGGCTATCGGCACCCTTGCTAATCTCAGGCAGGCTGCTCTGGCTGATTCTCGCTTCTTCGCCAATCTCAAGATCATTACCACGATGGGCGGATATCTCCATAGATTGCCCTATCGGGGTTGGTCGCATGTCGGGGAAGTGAACTTCTCCGGGGATGGTGAAGCCTCTTGGATGGTATTCCATGCTGCATGCCCGGTGGTGGTCTTCAATGCCCATATCTGCTTTGCCATGCCGTTCGGTTTCAGGGAGCTAGCCCCGATAGCTGCAATGGATCTGCGGCAGTACTTCATCATGAAGGAGCTGCTTATATCCAGTGCCGTCCAGCTTGAGGATGCCCAGGATTATCTCTGGGACCTGCTGCCGGCGCTCTATCTCTCCTACCCGGAGCTGTTTTCTCACCGGAGCGTGACCATTGCCTCCTCCCCGGCTGAGATTGAGCAGGGGTACCTGCGTCTCAGTGATGGGAGTGATGGTGCTGAAGTGATCATGCCCGATCATATCACCGATATTGATCGCTGCTATGAGATCCTCTATACCGCATGGGCCAGGGTGAGCATGCAGCCAGATGGTCCCTGGTTTGATGAATTGCAGCAGGGAGGTCTACAGTGAGCGGTAAGAAGGAGGGCAGGAAGTACATTATCATCGATACCGCCATGACCTTCGGGCTTCCGGGAAGACGGCTCGATCAGGCCCTGGCGCTGCTCTACCTTCTGGAGCAGCAGAATAGTATGCTGCTCGGAATTACCCTTGCCGCCAGCTCAGTATCCGGGGATCGGCAACAGGCTGCATCTGCCTGGTTTCTGCGGCTCTGCCGTATCAGCGGTATACCGGTGATCCCAACCGAAGCGGCACCGCAGTTTATCGCCATGAGTACGCGTGCGCATCCGCAGGCGGTCACTGTGCTCTCTATCGACGGTGTGGCCAATATTACCGGGGCAGCTGCTCTGCACGGGAGCTTCTATGCCGATGTGCAGCGCATCATCGTACTCGGCGGGAAGCAATTCCCACTGCAGACTGCCGGCTGGGATGCCGGTGATGATCTTTTGCTGCATACGGACCCCGTAAACGCGCAGAGCCTCTTTGATCACTGTTCGACCCTTTCCCTGGTCGATATGCACGTTGCCTCGCTCTTTAAGATGACGCTGGAGGAGTGCCTGCGTGTGAAGAGCTACAGCACGACACTCTACTACCTGCTGAAGGAGTACCTGCTTTCGGAGGAATGCTTCGGCCGAACCGGCAGGGCAGAGGGAGTCCTCTGGGCTCTTGGCCCGGCTCTCTATGCAGCCTCTCCAGAGAGCTTTTCCACCCGCAGGGTCTCAGTTGCCCTGGACAGCAGGGATCCCTCACTGCTGCAATTTACAGCGAAAGGGAACACAACCCTTGTGGAGTATCCTGTAGATTTCGACAGAGCCTTTGAGAGGTTACATGTCGCCTGGTCAGCAGGTGCTCTGGCAGATGATAAGCGATCCCTTCCCGGAGGTGGCTGCTGATGGCTGAGCTCCTGGGCTACGGAAAGCACACCATAGCACCGCTGTGTTCCGGATTTGACCGATTGGGAAGCACTGTTTCTGGTCATGTTACTCCGGCCGAGGAACGCGCCATTGTCAGGAAAGCCCTGGTTGATACCCGAGTGCCGCTGGAGGATGTGGTAACCGGGGGTTCACGGGTTGCAGTGGTGGTCTCAGATCATACGCGTCCCACCGGCAGTGCCGTCTACATGCCTATTCTCATCAGGATGCTGCTGGAGCTGCAATCGAATGTCACGATCATCATTGCCCTGGGGCTGCACCGGCCATCTAGCCCGGAGGAGATCAGGACAATCTGTGGGGGGAGCGTGCCGGCCGGTGTCAGAGTGATCAATCACGATGCTGAGCATGATCTTTTCGATACAGGTCAGGCCCGTTTTAACCGGGAGGCGGCAACCGCAGATCTGCTGATAGTGACCGGGGCGGTGACATTTCATCCCATGGCAGGATTTTCAGGTGGGCGCAAGAGCCTGCTGCCGGGAATAGCCTCTGCCGATGATATCTATGCCAATCATCGCCTTTTCTTTGACGGTAACCGGGCGCACTCCGGAGTGGGTCCGGCCAGGGTGAAGGGTAATCCTGTACTGCGTGATATTGTGGGGAGAACGGCTCAACTGGGCGAAATATGGGCGCTGAATGTGGTTACCAATGAGCAGCAGGAAATTGAGTTTGCCGCCTGCGGCTGGGTGGATGCTGTCTGGGAGCGCTGCTGTGACTTTGTATCCCATAGGCACTCGGTGGCCATAACCGAGCGTTATGATACTGTGGTTGCTTCTGCCGGGGGCACACCCTCCGATATCTCCTTCTATCAGTCGATGAAGGTGCTGACCAATGCGAGCCGGGCCTGCCTGCCGGAAGGGAATCTCATCATCGTATCGGAATGTACTCGTGGATGGGACATTCGTGAGGAGCTCTTTGCCTACTTCACGCTATCCAATGAGATAATCGCGACGAGGCTGCAGGAAAACTTCTCCATGGATGGCCTTGCGCTCTACATGGCCCTGATGATCATCAGGAGCTGTAATGTCTGGCTGCTGTCGGCATTGCCGGCAGATGAGGTGCTTTCAGCAGGTATGCAGCCGCTTGGAGATGAAAGCGAGCTGCAGGCCCTGCTTGACAGGTTTTCCCGCTCAGGGGATCCGGAGTACCGGGCGGCTGTGATGATCAATGGATCATCAATTCTGCCGGTGACAGTTGAGGAGGATGCATGAAGCGTAGATACACCCGGAGATTCTCCCTGCTGGGAATGCAGGTTGAGCTTGTTTCCAACTACCAAGACATTATTGCGGATGATGAGTATTTCATGAGCAAGGGAGCCTGTCTCCACTCCCTGCTCTCCAATTTTCATCAACTGCTTCCGGCAGATGATGATGCAGGTGTTGACCTGCAGGTGTTCATCAGCGATGAGCCCGAAGGCAGCGGGCTGAAGCTGGAGCGCAGGGAGGGAATCTACCGGTTTATCGGGCCGATTCGGGAACTGGAGAGACATGCCGGGGACAAGCGGGCAGCAATCTTCGGTAATATGGGGATCTTCTCCAAGATACTGGTGCGTGAACTGGAGAGAAGGGGAATCTTCTCCTTCCACTCCACAAGTTTCATCATTCCCGGTACCGACCGGCTGGTTCTGGTGCTCGGCGGCTCGGGTGCAGGCAAGAGTACTGTGCTGCTGAGGGCGGTAATTGCAGAGCAGGAGATCTTTGGGACGGAGTTGACGCATCTGCAGTTCAGGGAAGATGGTATCCGGTTTCTTAAGGGTTCCCTCTGGCAGAACTGCAAGATGGGGAATATCGTGGAGGATTTCCCGGCACTGCTCGATACCTTCGGGATTGATTCCGTGCCGGAGGGCAATCCGTGGAAGCAGTATCGATCGATAGATATGCGCCCCTGGAGTTATGCGGCAGACTGGATCGACAATCCCCAGGTCACGATACTTTTCCCACGGATAGAACAGGAACGGAGCAGGCCGGAACGGTATACTCTCTCCCCGGAGGGGATAGCGTATCCGGTGTACGAGAACCTCTCGGACAAGGTCTCCCCGCCCTCAGCAGTCTACAGGAAGTTCTTCATTCCATCGCTTGATGAGGGGGATGACCAGCGGCGGAGAATGGCAGTCGCCGAACGGTTTGTCCGGGAAGCGGGGATTGATTCGGTATGGAAGGTGTTGACGAGTCCGGATGAGTGTCTGGACACGATCATATAGCGTAAAGATACGGCAACCTGGCTGAACACTACAGGAGGAAGAGAGTATGCAGCTGATACAGAAACGAGGAATGGAGGGAGTATACGACTTCCCGATTGCAGGACGGAGTGAGCCTCCCCGTTCTGAAGGGCTTACCATGGTCATTGATATGGGCAGCGGATTGGATGCTACCAGGGATTTGCTCGATTTTGCCGGACGATATATCGACATTTTCAAGATATCGTCAGGAACAGCGGCACTCTACAGCGAGTCCCTGCTGCGACGGAAGGTCGAGCTGATCAGGTCGTACGGCATCGAAGTCGAGGCCGGTGGGTCGCACTACGAAGTGGCCAACTGGAAGGGGGTCCGCAGGGACTATTATCAGCGACTGCTCGAAATCGGCATTGATGTGGTCGAGATAGCCGACGGTCACCTTCCGCTTTCCGATGATGAACGGCTGGACTCCATCCGGGAGGCCAAGGATATGGGACTGAAGGTGGCGACGGAGGTTGGCAAGAAGGATCCGAGGGAGAATATCAAGGCTCCTACCATCGTGCAGCAGTTCGATGAGAATGTGGCTGCCGGCAGTGATTATATTATAATTGAGGGTAAGGCCAGCGGGATGGATGTCGGGATTTTCGATGAAACGGGCAATATACACGAAGAGGAGCTAGCCGAACTGATCGCCGGCATCAGTGACATGAAACGGGTGATCTGGGAGGCTCCGCTGCGTCTGCAGGAGCAGGCCCTGATCCTGCGGTTCGGACCGAACGTGAACCTGGGGAACATCTTCCCCGAAGAGGTCTATCCCCTGGAGTTGATGCGCAACGGCCTCATGTTGATGCCGCTGATCAATGCCTATCGAGCAGAAGAGGAGGGATTACAGTGAAGAAGAGACTCAATGCCGAGGAACTTGCGATCAAGGCCGATGACATCAGGATGGAAGCGGTGAAGATGGGACAGATTGCCGGCGGCGGACATCTCGGGGGTGGCCTCAGTGCCATGGATATCATGACGGCACTCTACTTCAATGTAATGAATATCGACCCGGCTGCACCGGATAAGGCGGACCGCGACCGTTTCATTCTCTCTGCCGGCCACAAGGCGGTAGGGTATATCCCAGTGCTTGCCGAGGCTGGCTTCTTCGATAAGGAGCTGCTGAAGACCTTCAACAAACTGGACAGCCCCTTCGGTATGCATCCCGATATGCACAAGATACCGGGTTGCGAGGCTTCAACGGGCAGTCTCGGGCACGGGCTCCCCATTGCGGTCGGGATGGCCCTGGCGCTGAGAATGGATCATCTGCCGTCCAGGGTGTTTGTACTGATGGGAGACGGTGAGATGCATGAAGGCACGGTATGGGAGGCAGTCATGGGTGCCGGGCACCACCGTCTCGATAACCTTACGGCCATAGTCGATTACAACAAATGCTCGATGGACGGACCGATAGACGAGGTGATGAGTCTTGAGCCGTTCGACAGCAAGTGGGCAAATTTCGGGTGGAATGTCATCAGGATCGACGGTCATGACATGGCCTCGATTCTCGATGCCTGTGCATTGGCTGCCGGGCAGAAAGGGCCTTCGGTGATTATTGCCGATACCATCAAGGGTAAGGGAATGCCTTTTGCCGAAGGTGATTACCGCTGGCACTACGGATGCCCGAGTGATGAACAGATAGCAGAGATTGCTGCAAACCTGGGGAGGAGTTAGCTATGGCTGGATTCAGTATGGCAGATGTGGAGGCCATGTCGGCCAGAGAGGCCTTTGGGACGGCACTGGTGATGGCCGGTGAGAAGAATGAGAGAATTGTGCTGCTTGGTGCCGATGCCATCGGATCGACGAGGGCAGCGGCCTTTGCGAAGCGTTTTCCCGAGCGGACGTTCAACTTCGGGATAGCCGAGCAGGAGATGGTCTCTGCCGCGGCAGGTTTTGCCTCCTGCGGAAAGATACCGATCGCAACTGCCTACGGGTTTCTGCTGAGTTTCCGGGCATGTGAGCAGGTGCGCGATGATATTTGCTACCAGAATATGAACGTGAAGCTGATGAGTACCCACACCGGATTGTCGATGGCTGCAGCAGGTACCACCCATCACTCTACCGAGGATATTGCGGTGATGCGCAGCTTTGCGAACATGACGATTGTTGCCCCAAGCGATTCGGTTGAGACGGTCAAGGCTGTGGAGGCTGTCATAGATTATCCCGGACCGGTATACCTGCGGATGGGACGTGGTTCCCTGGAATCTGTCTATACCGAGGATTATGAGTTTACCGTGGGGAAGGCGGTGAAGATGCGTGAAGGTAGCGATGTCACCATAATATCGTATGGCGTGATGGTGGCTGAGTCGCTGCGGGCCGCTTCCCTGCTTTCAGCGCAGGGAATTACTGCCAGAGTACTGAACATGCATACCATAAAGCCCCTGGACAATAAAGCGGTTCTGCTGGCTGCCACTGAGACCGGCTGTATAGTCACTGCCGAGGAGCATACGGTGATCGGCGGGCTTGGCGAGGCGGTGGCAGGGTATCTTGCTGAGACGAAACCGGTTCCGGTTGTCCGGGTGGGAATACAGGATCAGTTCTGCGGAATCGGTGATGAGGAAGGTCTGCGAAAGAAACTGGGACTTACTGCAGAGGCAATTGTTGCTGCTGCAGCGAAGGCCATGGCATTGCGCTGCTGAAGCAGCGAAGGAGCGGAATATGATGGGCGGATACTGGGAAAAGGAGTTGCGGATTGTACTGGATGAGGATGTTGTCGAACAACGGGAGGTACCGTCGGAACTGCTGCGCAGGTACATCGGGGGTGCCGGATTTGCTGCGAAACTGCTTGCAGATGAGGTGCCGGCCGACTGTGATCCCCTTGATCGTGGTAACCTCCTCATCTTCAGCACCGGACCGTTTCAGGCCTCCAGATTATCCGGCAGCGCGAAGTTCTCCATCGTCACCCGTAGTCCACTGACAGGCATCTTTGCCGATTCTGCTGCGGGTGCCGACTGGGGCATAAAATTCAAGCGGACCGGGTTCGATTTTCTTACCCTGCAGGGGACGTCAATTACCCCCGTCTATATTCTCGTTACCGACAATCGTGCAGAGATTCTCCCTGCTGATGATCTCTGGGGTATGGGTGCTCTTGAGGTCACGGAGATGCTCAGGGAGCGCCATCCCGGGGCAGCTATCACTGCTATCGGTCCTGCAGGTGAACGTCAGGTTGCCCTGGCAGGTATGCTGGTCGACGGCTTTTCCGCAGCCGGCCGAGGGGGAACTGGGGCGGTATGCGGCAGCAAGCGGGTGAAGGCAGTAGTGGTCAACGGTACGCTGCAGCCCCCGGTTGCCGATGCCGACAGGCTCAGGGAGCTTGAGAAGCGTTACCGAAAAAGCATCTTTCAGGCAGCAGAGGGACTGCGGGCAGGAGGAACCATCGGAGGGCTTGCTCCGGGAGAGGCTGCCGGTAACCTTCCGGTCAGGAACTGGTCACAGGCGAGTTGGCCTGAGGGGGCGCAGAAGATCGGGTACCCGGGCTATGAGACGCTTAATCCCCGCCCGCATGCCTGCATGTACTGTTCAATAGCCTGTCACCGCTCAGTTGATGTCACCTTTCCCGACGGCTTTGCCTACACGGGATCGGGACCAGAGTATGAATCCCTCGCGCTGCTGGGGGCAAGCTGCATGATCGATGATCTCGAGACCCTGGTGAAAGCCAATCTGCTCTGCAACGAAATGGGGTTGGATACGATGAGTGCCGGCAGCTGTGCGGCCTTTGCCATGGAGGCGATGGAGCGGGGGGATACCCTGACTGTCGTCCCGGGGTATCCCTTCGGCTGGGGGATCGGATCGGGGCTGCTGAGCTTCATTGAGGAGCTGGGCAGCAGGAGCGGTTTCGGTGGACTCTTCTCTGGCGGTATCCGCCAGGCCCTTTCTGCCTTCAAGCCAGCTGCGGCTGCATATGCCCAACATGTCAAGGGGATGGATATACCGGCCCACGATCCGCGAGTCTACTACAATCTTGCGCTCTCCTATGCAACGGGGAACAGGGGGGCCTGTCATATGCGGGCCTATTCACAGATATCTACGATGGGGGCGCTTCTTCCGGAAGCCGGTATTGATACGGCTCCAGAGCCCGACTCGCTTGACGGAGCTGCTGAAGTGGTGAAGACCTACCAGGACTTCACTGCCTTCTACAACGCCTGCGTAATGTGTCAGTTCATGATTTGGGGCGGCTACGGGCTTGGTGATATGGTTGAGAGTCTCAATACCATCACCGGATGGAATATGAGTGTCTCCGAGGTCATGGAAGTCGGGGACCGAATCTTCACGCTGCAGCGAAAGCTCAATACTGACTGGGGCGTGCGGGCTGCCGACGATACCCTGCCGAAACGGTTCTTCGAACCCTCAACGGACGGCGGTCGCCGGGGTAAGTATCCCGCCGATTTTTCTCGGGAACTTGCACGTCTCTATGTGCTGCGGGGCTGGGATGAGGATGGGATTCCAACAGCAGCTAAGCTGCAGGCACTGGGGATACCCTCATGATCGGCATACATGTATCGCTCTGGACTCCAAGCTGGGAGGCTCCCTTTCTCGATCATATCAGAAAGGCTGCCGATATGGGCTTTGATGCCGTAGAGATCCCCATCATGGATCCTGATACTTTTCCCCTTGATACGGTCAGGAAGGTTCTGGATGAGACAGGGCTGGCTGTTTTCTGCGGAACGGGACTGGGACCCGCTACCAATATTGCCAGTGAAGAGGCCTCTATACGCCGGGACGGGGAGGAGCACCTCAGGGGATGTCTCGATATCGCGACTGCAGTTGGCAGTCCCTCCCTGCAGGGGGTCATTCACTCGGCATGGGGATGGCAGGAGCCGGTAACGGAAGTGCACCGCAGGGCCAGTGCCGGGGTGCTGAGGAGGGTTGCCGATGAGGCGGGCGAGCGGGGTATGATTCTCTCGATGGAGTGTATCAACCGGTATGAGAGCTCTTTCCTAAATACTGTAAAACAGGGTATATATATGTTGGAGCTGATCGGGAGAGATAATGTGGGGCTTCATCTTGATACCTACCACATGCATATTGAAGAGGATGACCTTGCAGGGGCGCTCACTGCAGCAGGAAAGAAACTCTTTCACCTGCACCTCAGTGAGAACCAGCGGGGATTTCCCGGCAGTGGTCAAATTGATTTTCCTGCCGTGGTATCTGCTGCGAAGGGTGTCGGATACTCAGGTCCCTGGATTATCGAGAGCTATGTCTTCCCTGAGTTTGCCACAGGTGCCGACGTTTCCATCTGGAGACAGATTGAGGCCGAACCGGAGAGATCCCTGCGTGATTCGCTGAAGGTCCTGCGTGCAATCATCGCATGACCTGGGGCTTGTTGTGGAGTGAAAGGAGTGATCTATGGAGTCAGTGTACAAGCCTGTGCATGACAAGACATCGTTACATATTCTTGTCTACAAGCAGCTCAAGGAGCTGATTATCTCCGGGGCCCTGAAGCCGGGAGAACGATTGCTTGAGTATGAGATTGCCAAGAATCTGGAAATCAGCAAGACGCCGATCAGGGAGGCGATAAGGGAGCTTACCAAGGAGGGGCTGGTTGTTCATGAGAGCCGCCGGAAACTCACCGTGGTCGACTTTACCGAGAAGGATATCAGGGAGATACTCACGCTGCGGGCCGAACTTGAGGTCATTGCACTTAAGACTGCGATTCCCCGCTTTTCAGCAGCTGATTATGAGGAGCTTGCCCTGCGGGTATCCGAGCTGCAGGATGTTGAGGAGCAGAAGGATTTTTTTGATGTGCGGCGTATCGATATTGAGCGGATACATGCCTTCCTTGTGGAGAAATCGGACAACAGTCGTCTTGTGGGGATGTGGCGTACGCTCTCCAGCCAGATGATGGTGCTTTTCCAGTCTGTAGAACTCAAGTCAAAGAATCACGGTTTCTCCACCAGAAATCACCTGGAGCTGATGAGGCTGATGAAATCGGGCGAGATCGAAACCGCCTGCGAATTCCTGAAACGGCATATTCTCCGCAATCTCGAAGCCATCATCCAGGAGTATGCCGGCTCCTGAAAAGTCAGCCTCCGCCGAGAAAGAGCATGATCTGCAGCGTGTCACCAGCCTTGAGGAGGACGGTGGCATACTCTGCAGGCGCTATGAGCACTTTGTTGCGCTTAACCATCTTGGGAGCAGCAGGATTGCTGAAGGCGGCTATGAATTGCTCTATGGTCATGCTCTCCGGGATCTGCTGTTGTCTGCCATTGAAGGTTATCTCTGCCATAGCCGATGCAGCTTCACTTCTCCTGCTCAATGAGCTGGAAGAGCGAATCAATCATGTAGGTTCTGTGTGTTCTGCCATGCTCACCCGGCAGATCGGTGAAACGGTTCAGCCCGGGGGTGAGATCGGCTTCCGTTATGTCCAGCTCAAGCTTGAACCGACTGTAGTAGAACCGTCCCTCCTGCGGATCGAAGTAGCTCACACCATGTCCTGTGCCAGTGATTTCAGCGAAGGGGTAGGCTGCTTCTGCACTCTCCCCGAAGCTGACGGTACTGAGCAGTTTCACATACCGAATCTCCCCGATTGTGACATACCCGGCATGGATAAGTTCAAGCTCCCCCGGATAGAGCCACTCTGCATGCACTCCCGGTAGGGGCAGCTCCACAGGGAAGGTAACGGTTGCCCCGCTGCTCAGGACATCTGCTGTGACCGGGAACTGCAGCCGGTAGAGAAAATTCAACTCACTGTCATCAGGGTAGGTGCCGTCTTCGTGGAGAAAGCGCTGGATCGATACCACCATTTTACTGGGGACGGAGGTCCCGTCGGTGGTAAGCTGCTGCTCCATCGGCTGGTATGTCAGCTGAGCTGTTCCGATTCCGGTGAGGGCAAATTCCACGGCAGCTTCCATCTCCCACAGCGAGCTGCTTTCGGTCTCGGATGTTTTTACAGTGGCAGCAATGGTTTCATGGAAGCGGTAGTAGAGGTCCTTCTGCTCGGAGAAGTCAAAGGCTATCTCGATAGGGGTATCGCGCATGGCAAGTTTTGCCTCATAGGGCAGGTCGAGGGCCTTGAAGGCGGTATCGAATTGCCGCTCCCGTGCAGTTACTTCCGTTGTCCCGGCAGCAAACAGGGTTGCCGGCAGAAGCATGAGGACAATAATCAGTATGCTCTTCCGTATGGTTTTTTTCATGTTCATAATAATCACCTCTTACTGACAATATACATATAAATATCAGAATCGTGTGCGGCAAATGCTATTTACCACGGTACCATCAGCCTGTTACCCATTGCTGCAGTTCAAGGAGGAGAAATCTGGAGGTGTGTCATGTTCAGGAGTATCGGTGCAGGACTTGTTGACAGTATACCATGACGGTGGGGATGCCTGCAATATTACTCATAAGGATTATATTGTTCTGATACTACCAGTGGGGTATACTCAATATAGAAGCTGTACGGATCGGCAGTCCGGATATGCGCTTATCGCTGCTGTGTCCGTCGGGACGGAGGTGGTGTATGGCAAAATTCGCAATCAAACGAAAGCATGAGATTGGTATCTCTCCCGATGAACTGCTGTTTCAAGGGGAACGGCGTATGGAATACCCGCGTATACGGGTCATGGAGTACGGGAACGGTCAGCTGCAGGAGAGGGAGATTGGGGATGTGTCTGAGCTGGAGATGTATGCTAGCCGCAAGGATTCGATAACCTGGATAAATATAGACGGAATCGATAACAGAGAGGTCCTTTCCGAGCTCGGGCGTATCTTTTCCATTGGTCACTCGGTACTGGCTGATGTGATGAATCCTCACAGACGCTCCGGTGTGCAGGAGTACGATGGCGTGCTCTCCATGGCCATGAAGATGCTGCAGTTGGATGAGGAGAGCGGGAAGATCAAGGGAGAGCAGCTGAGTATCATCATGCTGGGAAACTGTGTCATAACCTTCCAGGAGGTGTCTGGGGATGTGTTTGCCCCGGTGCGGGACCGGATCCGGAAAGAGCGTCGAATTGTGAGGGAGCGGCCGGATTATCTCGTGATCTCCCTGATTGATGTGGTTGTTGATACCTATCTCTATCTGCTCAGCATCCTTGGTGAGTGGATTGAATTGACAGAGGAAGCACTTACCGATAATCCAGGCAGTGATGTTGTTGCCCAGGTCTACACATACAAGAAGGAGCTGAACTATCTCCGTAAGAGTATCCTGCCGACCCGTGATCTGCTGCAGCGTCTTGTCAAGATGGATTCCGACCTGATTGGGGAGCGGTACCGTGAAATCATCTTTGATATCCTGAACAATAGTATGCAAGCTGTGGAAATATCGGAAAGTTTCCGTGAGATTCTCTCAGATCAGCTTTCGCTGTATCATACCCAGGTGAGTAACAGACTGAATGATATCATGAAGCTGCTCACGATCTTCTCGGCAGTCTTCATTCCACTTACCTTCATTGCGGGTATATATGGCACCAATTTTGACTATATTCCGGAGCTGGCCTACCGGTTCTCCTATTTCATCATGCTCGGCGTCATGGCTGTTGTTGCGGTTGTGATGCTGGCAATCTTCTGGAAGAAGGGGTGGCTACGCCGTAAGTAGGTGCGTTGCAGTGGAATGTATTCCGCGGAATATGTTCCGGCACAATTTCTTCATTGACAGTGCATTTTTGAGGTCGTAGTATGATAAAGAGGCAGTCTGCTGAGCAGACGCTGCTGTAACCGATATTTTTGGAGGTAAGATACTATGTCACGAATTGTTACCTGTGGTCATATTCAGGCGGAAAACCCCAAGCATGACGGAACGTTAGCCGAGATCAAGGAGGCGATGATCCAGCGCCACATTCCGCTGATCGAGGAGGCTGGCAGAAAGGGCGTACAGATTCTCTGTCTTCAGGAGATATTCTTCGGTCCCTACTTCTGCGCCGAGCAGGATATCAAGTGGTACGGTACCGCTGAGACGGTCCCAGGTCCGACAACCGAGAGGCTTGCCGAGTATGCGAAGAAATACCGCATGGTCATGATAATTCCGCTCTATGAGAAGGCCCAGGAGGGTGTCTACTACAATACTGCGGCTGTCATTGATGCCGATGGTTCCTATCTCGGCAAGATGCGCAAGATTCAGATTCCCCACACCTGGCCGGGGTTCTGGGAGAAGTTTTACTTTAAGCCTGGTAATCTCGGGTTTCCTGTCTTTGAGACGGCCTATGCGAAGATCGGTATCTATATCTGCTATGACCGCCACTTTCCCGAATCAGCCCGGGTTCTTGCCCTCAAGGGGGCAGAGATCCTCTTCAATCCCTCGGCGACGGTTGCCGGTAAGTCTGAGTATCTCTGGGAGCTTGAGCAGCCTGCCCAGGCTGTGGCGAACGGGGTCTTCATCGGGGCCAACAACCGGGTGGGACTCGAGAAACCCTGGGAGTTCGGGCATTTCTACGGCTCAAGCTATTTCGTGGACCCGCGTGGCAAGCTGCTGGTGAAGGGGTCCCGGGATAAGACGGAGCTTGTTGTTGCCGATCTTGATCTGGAGGTGATCAGGGAGGTGCGGGACGGATGGCAGTTCTTCCGGGACCGGCGACCTGAGATGTATACCGAAATCTGTCAGCACTTGCCGTAAGCACACCATGAGGCAGGCAACTGGCTGATACTCATCTGCTCCGATGAGCCTCTGGGTAATGATGGACTAAATGATCAGGTTGCTGGTTGTGATGACGATCAGGAGAACGAGTACTGCCATGAAAATCCTATCGACCCTGTGGTGCGTGATCCGTCGTGAAATCGCTGAACCGGTAAGTGCTCCGGCTATGCCGCCGAGGATCATCAGGATTAGCACAGAGAGATCAAATTCAGGTACATTGCCGCTGGCAATTGTCAGGATCAGGCTTGCGAGCTGTGAGAAGAAGATTACGAAGATTGAGTTGATGGCGGCTGTCTTGCTGTCCATGGCAAAGAGCAGGTAGAGTACCATGAGATTGATCGGTCCGCCGCCGATGCCGAGAAAGGCTCCGGTAAGACCGAGAATGAGTCCGGTCAGGATGCAGATGACTGCATGGGTATGATGTCTCGGTTTTACACGCTGCTTGAACAGTGTGAAAACCAGTACTCCTGCAGTGAGGATCAACAGGATGAGGGTCTGGATGGTCTTGACTGCTTCCGGCTGGGAAACGTTATCGAGCAGCAGGGTGAATAGGTACTTGCCTGCCAGTCCGCCGACGATACCGCTTACGGCAATGATGCCGCCTATTTTCCGGTGGATGACGATCTCGGAGGAACGGTTCCTGATCAGGGCCATGGCGGTCATTGCCAGAACGGTACATCCGGAGAGAAAATTGATCTGAATAATATCGAACATGGCTATCCGGTCAAGCAGGGGCTTGATGATGATGCCTCCTCCGATACCGCTGATAGCCCCGATGACAGACGCTGCATAGGCAATTATGAAATGGATAATCTGGACCATGGCTCTCCCATCTACAATTTTGGCAATAGGATATTGGTAGTGAATGTACCAGTGTATGCGTATAATTACAATAGTGTGGAATGATTCCGGGTACCGTGAAATGGGGGATAGTGCTGGTGAAGTGCCACATCCCTTGAGAAATAAAAGGATGAGAAAAAAAGGTAGGAAATTATTGTTGACATAGTGGTATACCGGTGGTACACTTTCTGTATTCTAGTTAAGGAGGAGTTTTTTTATGAAAAAAACACTTATGGTAATTTTGATCATTATGCTGATTGGGTCATTTGTAACCTTTGCTCAGGGTGAAGAGGAAGCTGCCGATGATGGCGTACTGAAAATTGGTATATCAATCGGTACCCTGAAGCAGGAACGATGGCAGCGGGAAATTGAGATGTTTGAGGCCTATGGCAAAGCGAATGGAGTTGAAATTCTTGTGCAGTCTGCCGAAGATGATCCCTCAAAGCAGGTGGCCCAGTGTGAGAATCTCCTTTCACAGGGAATTGACGTACTGATCGTGCAGGCCCTGGATTCCGAAGCAGTGGGAACCGTAGTAGAACCCGCCCATGCCGAAGGAGTACCGGTAATTGCCTACGACCGGCTGGTGCGCAACGGGGATCTGGATTACTACATCACATTCGACTCGGTCAAGGTTGGTGAAACGCAGGCTCGTTTTGTAGTTGAGCAGGCCCCTGCAGGCAACTATATCTGGCTGAAGGGCGGACCGGAAGACTTTAATGCCCATCTCGTGTACCAGGGACATAAGAATGTACTGCAGCCCTATATCGATCGGGGTGATATCAATGTTGTCCTTGAACAGTGGTGTAAGGGTTGGAGTCCTGAAGAGGCGCTGAAACACACTGAAAACGGTCTAACCCTTGCTGACAACAATGTACAGGCAGTGATTGCCTCCAATGATGGAACGGCCGGTGGTGCTATTCAGGCACTTGCAGCCCAGGGATTGGCCGGCAAGGTGCCTATCGCAGGACAGGATGCTGATATCGCCGCTTGCCAGAGAATTGTTGAAGGTCTGCAGACCGGTACGGTTTACAAACCGCTGGCCAAGCTCAATGAGGCTGCAATGCAGGTAGCTATAGCCCTTGCCAAGGGACAGGATCCGATGGATGTAGTTGATCCTGCCCTCGGTGTATGGACCAAGCTTGATAACGGAACGAAAATGGTTGACTCCTTTTCAGTTGATGTCGTTGCCGTTGACAAGGATAACATGGTTGATATCATCATCGGGGACGGATTCCATGCTCTCGAAGATGTCTACAAGAATGTTCCGAAAAGTGAATGGCCTGCAGTTGATTAAGAGCTGACAGGAGTGCAGAATTTTCACAGGCAGGAGAGGGTGACAAACCGCTCCTGCCTGGAATTCACAGCAGAGAAGCGGTAAAGGGTGTCATGGAAAGCATTATTCTTGAAATGAAGCAGATAACGAAGGTGTTCCCCGGCGTTAAGGCGCTAGATGAGGTTGATCTCCAGGTTGTCAGGGGGGAGATTCATGCAATTTGCGGTGAGAACGGAGCCGGCAAATCCACATTGATCAAAGTACTGTCCGGAGTCTATCCCGCAGGTACCTATGAGGGCAGTGTTCTGATCAATGGCGAGAAGTATGAGTTCTCCAATACCAGGGATGCTGAAAGGCAGGGTGTTGTCTGCATTCACCAGGAGCTGGAGCTGATTCCCGATCTTTCAGTTGGCGAGAATGTGTTTCTCGGCAAGTATCCGCTAAAACGGGGGCTGATTGACTGGAGTGAGATAAACGTACGCACAAAGGCGCTGCTGCAGCAGGTCGGGCTTACTGATGAGAACGAAGATGACGAACACTCGGTGAAACCGGATGATATCATAAAAAGCCTGGGAATAGGGCAAAAGCAGCTGGTTGAAATTGCAAAGGCGCTGGCCAGGGATGCCAGGATTCTCATCCTTGATGAGCCAACGGCTGCCCTGACGGAGTCAGAAGTCGATATCCTGCTCTCAATACTGAATGAGCTGCGCAAGAAGGGTATAACCTGCATCTATATCTCCCATAAGCTGGACGAGGTGATGCGCATTGCAGATTCGGTAACGGTGATACGGGAT
>CAZSBC010000044.1:0-20324 GCA_964605195.1 uncultured Spirochaetales bacterium
CGTGAACAGAGCGGGCAGATGCAGGCTGTCGGGCTCGATATGTATCTCAGGATTCTTGATGAGGAGATCAACCGCCTTGCCAAAAACGAGGTGGAGCCTGAAGCTGAGGTGTTTCTTGATCTGGATTACTCAGGTTTCATCGATGACGGGTATATCAGTGACCAGGGAACGAAGTTTCTCATATATCGCAAGATTGCCGGCATCCGCAGTGAAATAGAGCTGAAGCAGCTAGAAGCAGAGCTTGAAGACCGGTTTGGTCCGATTCCGGATGCCGTGCAGAACTTGCTCTACATCGCAGAGCTCAAGATAATCTGCCGGAAGCTGTCAATATTTCAGCTGAAAGAGCGCAACGGCACTGTGCGGGTTGAGTTCTCCAGGATAGCCTCAATTTCGGTTGATCATCTCATAGATCTTATCAGGGAGGGCAACGGTGCGGTAACCATCGACCATAAGCACCCCAATATCATGATCATGAAGACTGATGCGGTGTCATTGAAGGATAAGAGCCTCTTCATGCTGGAAAAGCTCCAGCGGTTGGCGTGAGTGAAGGTAATCCAATGGGCATAGATGAACGGGTAACCAGCCGGAACGGGAAAAGAGCGATACAGAGCTTCGTGCTTAGGGAGGGCCGCCTGACAAAACTTCAGGAACGGGCCATAAGAATGTATGGGGACATCTATACGATTCCCTTTTGCCCGGAGCAGAAGCATCCCGGAACGTTTTTCGGCAACAGCAACCCGGTAGTCATAGAGATCGGGTTCGGGATGGGAATCACGACTGCTGCAATTGCCCGGAAGCAGCCGGAAACCAATTATCTCGGTATAGAGGTTTTCAGGTCGGGAGTAGGGCGCCTGCTGCATGAAATCAACGAACAGCAACTCGAAAACATCCGGATTATCCGTTTCGATGCCGTTGAGGTGCTGCAGAAGATGATTCCAGACGGAACAGTATCCGGTTTCCATATCTTTTTCCCCGATCCCTGGCAGAAGAAGAAGCACCATAAACGTCGCCTGATCCAGCAGCCGTTTCTGCAGCTCCTCAGCAGCAAGCTCACTCCTGACGGTTATATCTATCTGGTGACGGACTGGGAACCGTATGCCCACTGGATGGTTACCGAGATAGGCAAGTGCAGTGACCTGGAGATTCGCAACAGGGATACTTCCGGCTTTTCAAGACCGCTTTCCTGGAGACCGGAAACGAAATTCGAATTGAGAGGCCTGGAGAGAGAACATAGGATATACGAACTCTACCTTACCCTGAGAGCATAAAAAACCCTGCCTTCCGGTATGGATCGGCAGGGTTTTCCCAGCATCAAGCTAACAGGTTGCAGCTGCCGCTACTCCTCTGCCTGTGCCTGTCGGATGATATCGTCAACCACCTTACCGGTTGCAATTTCATAGTGGTCAAACTCCATTTCGAAGGACCCGGTTCCCGATGTGATTGACTTCAGGTCGATGGCATACTTCAGCATCTCGCCCTGTGGCACTTCTGCCTGCACAAGGGTCAATCCGCCGCCCATATCCTCCTGGCCCTGCACGCGGCCACGCTTTCCGCTGAGGTCAGACATGATATCACCAAGATACTGATCTTCGATGAATACCTCAAGTTTCATGATCGGTTCTAGCAGCACCACATTGGACTTAGTCAGGGCTGCCTTCAGGGCACCCTTGGCGGCGAGCTTAAAAGCCATTTCAGAGCTGTCAACCGGGTGCTCCTTACCGTCAATGACAGTCACCCCGATATCAACCAGCGGATATCCGGCGAGGAACCCTTCACCCATCGCTTCAAGTAGTCCCTTTTCAATACCAGGCATATATCCCTTTGATATTGAGCCACCCTTGATGGCATTCTCGAAGGTGAACTGCTCGCCACGGGCCAGCGGTTTGATATCTATGATCACACGCCCGTACTGCCCATGCCCTCCTGACTGCTTCTTGTGGGTATACTCGGCATTTGCTGTCTTGGTAATGGTTTCACGATAGGCAATTCTCGGTGGTTTTGTGATAATCGATATTTTCTGCTTTTCCTGAATCCTATCGAGTATCATGTTGATATGCAGTTCGCCCATACCTGAGACCACGTTCTCCTTGGTTTCAGCATTGAAGTTCACCTGGAAGGTAAGATCCTCTTCAGTGATGCGATGCAGGGCTTCATTCATCTTATCCTCAGATTTCTTGTCGGCTGCAGCAATGGCAAGGGCATGGATAGGATGCGGCAGATTCAGTTTGGTAAAGGTGAAACTGCTGTCAGGGGAGCACATAGTGCTGTTTGTGCCGAGATTGGAGGATTTTGCAATAACACCAATCTCTCCGGCAATAAGTTCCTTTACTTCATTCAGCTTCTTTCCGACCGTTCGATAGAGTTTGCCGAGTTTCTCCTTCTTGCCGATATCAGGATTCTGCAGTTCGGTATCAGCGGTGATCTTTCCGGTGACTACCTTGACGAATGAGAGTTTACCGGAAAACTGATCGATGGTAGTCTTGAAGGAGAAAAGCGAAGGTGATGCCGATTCGTCGGAATTGAACTTGATGCTGGTCTCTTCGCCGCCCTCGGTGATTATGGTCTCCTCAGCAACTGCAGGAGAGGGTGCTGCCACTGATATGAAATTCAGCAGAGAGACAATGCCGTTGTCCTGTTCGGCACTCCCGCAGAGCACGGGAACAATCTTGTTATCGGAGAGTCCTGCAATCAGTCCCTGCCGGATTTCGTCGGGATTGAGGGTACCCTCTTCAAAATATTTCTCCATCAGATCATCATCACCCTCGGCGGCTGATTCGATCAGGGTCAGGCGGTACTCTTCAACTGTATCGGCCATGTCGGCAGGAATATCTGAATCAGAATTCTCGTTGACTAGGTAGGCTCTGTTCTCTATGAGATTGATGATCCCACGGTACTCTTCCCCGGATCCGATAGGAATTGAGACCGGAACAAATGTCATCTTGAACCGTTCGCCAAGGTCGTTGAAAGTGGCAAGGAAATCGGCCCGGTCCCGATCCATCTTGTTCATGAATACCATACGGGGCATGTTTCGGTTGTTAAGCCGCCGCCACAGCTTTATTGTCTCGATCTGTACTCCTGCCCGTCCATCGATGATCATGAGTGCGGATTCAGAAGCACGGAAAGCTGAAACAACTTCACCGACAAAGTCTGCTGTTCCGGGTGTGTCGATGAAGTTCATGACGGTGTTCTTCCATTCGAAGCCAGCAACGGAAGCGTGAATGGAAATGCCCTTCTCAATCTCTTCATCAGTGTAGTCGCTTACCGTCTTTCCCGAATCAACGGTTTCTGCCCGTGCAATTACTCCGCTGTTGAGCAGTATGTGCTCGAGCAGTGAGGTTTTTCCGGTGCCGTTATGACCGATAATTGCAACATTTCTGATGTCAGCGCTGGTTAGACTCATAATTCCTCCAAGTATGTTGATGAGATATATGCACCTTTTGAATGTAATTCGCAGTTCAGTATCTCAGCAGTTAATAATATTCTGTGAATGCGGTTATCCGTGAAACGGATAAGCAGGTACTTACTGTAAAACGGGGAGGGGAATATGTCAACAAGCAATCGTGTTGATCAACGGCAACTGCGTGCAAATCCCCCATACATCGCAACCCCTTTCGTCAGAGCCCTCCCTCTTTCCTGGAAAAATGTGAAAACTCCATGGCAAAGGTCCCGCGGCCCTGCGTGAGGCTGCGCAGTGAGGTGGAGTACCCGAACATGTTCACAAGAGGTACCTTGGCATGAATATGGTCAACGGCAGCCTTGCTCTCAAGACTCTCTACAATACCGTTTTTCATGGTGAGATGACTCATCACCTCTCCGACGTTGGTTTTTGGGGTCATGATATCGACTTTCATGATCGGTTCAAGCAGCAGGGGCCCTGCCTGTCGGCAGGCATTGTCGAATCCCATGGCTGCAGCAGCTTCAAAGGCAAATGCTGAGGAGGTCAGCTCGCTGTATACAGCCCCGATCAGCTCAACCTGCACATCATAGACCGGATACCCATATCTGATCCCTGAGAGAAAGGCTGCCTCAATACCCCGCTTTACGGCATGCTGCATCTCCTGGGGAAGCTTCTTCAGCGAGACTGATGAGCTGAAGGAGTTCCCGGAGCCTGGCTTGGCAGGAGAGACTCTGATGGTTATTTCAGCGCGGTTCTCCTTTCCTGCAATCATCCGGTAGAATCGCTCGGTGTGCTCAAGCGTTTCGGAGATTGATTCACGGTAGGTAACCTGCGGGTTGCCGACCCTGGCTGCTGTATTCATCTCCTTGGTGATACGGGTTACCAGGACATCAAGGTGCAGTTCTCCCATGCCTGATATGATCATCTGGCCGGTATCGGGATTCTCCTTGTAGATGAAGGTGGGGTCTTCCCGTGAGAGGATTTCAAGGTTCTTCTTCAATTTGTCCTGATCTGAGGCAGTTTTCGGTTCAATGGCAACAGATATGACCGGTTCCGGGAAATGCATGCTCTCCAGCAGGATCTGCACCCCTTCGGAGCCAATGGTATCACCGGTCTGGGCAAACTTGAAGCCTACAGCCACACCGATGTCTCCAGCTGATATGGAGTTGATCACCTCGGGTTTGTTGGAGTGCATTCTGAAGAGCCGGGTAATCCGCTCTTTCTTGCGCTTCGTTATGTTGAAAATTGAGGAGCCTTTTTTGATGGTTCCCGAATAGACCCGCAGGAAACAGAGGGGTCCGGATTCACGATCGTGCTGTATCTTGAACACCAGTGCAAGCGGAGAGCCTTCGGCATCATGCGGTATCTCGACCCGGGTGTCATGCTTCACATGAATACCGGTCACCGGCGCGGTCTCCCCGGGAGAGGGAAGATATGCCACGATACCGTCCAGCAGTGTCTGCACCCCGATATTCTTCAGCGAAGCTCCCACAAAGACGGGAACGTACTGCTGAGCAAGGGTTACCGAACGGATAGTACTGTGAAGGAGGGTGGCAGGCACCTCTCTGCCCTCAAGAAAGCACTCCATGATCTCATCACTGTGAGTTGCCAGGGAATCAATCAGTTTCTCCCGCCATGATTCCGCAGTTGCAGCCATCTCCTCGGGGATTGCCATACGGTGAAGCTTGCTGCCGTAGGATGTCGGTTCAAACTCTATCTTCTGCATGTTGATCAGGTCGATAATCCCGGAGAATTCCGATTCAACGCCGTGGGGAATATACAGCGGAAGCGGGTTTGCATGCAGTTTGTTTCGCATCTCGTCGAGTACGGAGTAGAAATCTGCTCCAAGACGGTCCATCTTGTTAACGAAGGCAATTCGGGGTATCCGGTAGGTATCAGCCTGATGCCAGACTGTTTCGGATTGGGGCTCCACTCCGCCGACGGCGCAGAACACAGCTACGGCCCCGTCAAGCACCCGCAGCGATCGTTCAACTTCAGCCGTGAAGTCCACGTGCCCGGGGGTATCGATGATATTGATCTGGTAGGACTCCCAGTAGCAGGTGGTAGCTGCCGATGTTATCGTGATACCTCTGTCCTGCTCCTGCTCCATCCAGTCCATGGTTGCTTCACCGTTATCGACTTCACCGATACGGTGGCTTTTACCTGAATAGAAGAGTATCCGTTCTGTTGTAGTTGTCTTACCGGCATCAATATGGGCCATGATGCCGATATTTCTGATTTTCTTGTCTTCCATCTCAATTTCCCCTTGTTACCGGCGCTGATGATATCATAAAAAGAGAGTTGTTGAAAGATTTAATTCAGCAGCACTGTGAGGTGTTGAAGAAAAAGCAAAAAAAGTGCACAGGCTCGTTGACAAGTAATCAGTAACTGTGCTAATTTAGCTATCGATAACAGCATGTCACGGGTGATTAGCTCAGTTGGGAGAGCGCCTGCCTTACAAGCAGGATGTCGGCGGTTCGAGCCCGTCATCGCCCATCATACCGGCAGAAAGATTCTTTTTATGAGGATCTGCTCTGTCGGTTTTTTTGTGGCAGGCTCCCCTGCAACACCACTTTCGTTTGGCAGAAAGCATGATATACTATGTACAGATCACAGTGAAAGAGGATGGATGAAGATATGAGAGTGGTAGCAAAGGCTGCAGCGTTTCTTCTCTTGATCATGAGTTTCGGTTGCAGTTCGCTCGTAATAACCAGTACAGCGACTGGCAACGTAATCTATTCCGCTGCTGAGAATACCCCAGATATGACTGCAGTAGGCGGCAGCATGAGTGATTCCCCCGAACCAGTCATCACAGTAGTGGATGAAAGCGTGGTGCCGGGGGCGGGAGAGAGCACGCTGTTTACGCTGAATCTGGACAGCGGTACTTCCGATATGCTCTTTTCCACGATCATGCTTGATCAGATTGCCGATAATCTGGAAAATAGAGATGTGAGGATAACGGTAGAGCTTCTGGATGTCATGGAGCATTCCGGAAGCAATGAACTGATCGTTAGTTTCGCATTCTCGGGGGAGACCTACTGGACATCTGTTTCGAATTTCCTGCAGATGGCTGGCATAGAGCTCCTTGAATGACGGGAATCAGCACAGATCACTGTTTTACTGTATTTGTGGGAAAGGGAGCAGGTAGCATGGCAATCGTGGCACATCGTATAGAGGCCCTGAACAGAAAGATTTCTGCGGCTGCCGTGAAGGCGGGGCGTGACCCCGAGGGCATCACACTGATGGCGGTCACAAAAAACCATCCTTCCGGATCAGTCATTGCCGCTGCTGAAGCCGGAATCACCTGTTTTGGTGAAAACAGAGTGCTTGAAGCAGTTGAGAAGTACCGGAATCTCAATTTGCAGGAGAATCTTCATATGATAGGTCATCTCCAGAGCAACAAAGTCGCAAAAGCGGTGGCGCTATTCAGCTGGATTGATTCTGTCGACTCCCTGAAGCTTGCAGGAAAACTTGCAGCAGCAGCACACCGGGAGAACCGGCAGTTACAGATCCTCCTTGAGATAAACGTTTCGGGAGATGCTACCAAATACGGCTTTGCTGGGGAAGATGAGGCCTTCAGGGCACTGGAGTTCATTGCTGACTCACAATGGCTGACCCCACGGGGCTTCATGACCCTGGGGCCACTGCATGGAGGGCTGCAGGAAACTGCAGCTGCCTTCGTCAGGCTCAGGAGAATTCATGAGAGAGCTCAGTCAATGTATCCCGAACTCCCCCTTGATACGCTTTCCATGGGAATGAGCGGCGACTGGGAAGTGGCTATAGCTGAAGGATCGACCATGATACGCCTTGGAACGGCGATTTTCGGGTCAAGAACCGACTAGGCTGGATAGGGTATGCGTGCACGACAGATTCTTGCGATCAGTTTGCTTATGGTAATCCTAACGGGATTGGCTGGTCCGATGCAGTTATCTGCCCAGTCATCATCAGCCGGTGGATCCGAACTTCCCGAATACCGTCCCTATCAAACCGATGAATTTCCCAGCTGGTTGATCAAGCTGCGCAGGGCTGAATCAATCTTCTTCGGCTCTCTGCCGGTAACTTACTCGGCAGCAGCCCTGGTTCAGGCTGCTCTCTTACCGGCAGGTTATCCTGCAGGAAGTGACGGGTTTCTCCTGAACTTATCGATTGCCGCAGGTGTTTCAGCCGGTATTGCGCTGATAGATTACCTGATCGGAGAGCTGTCGCATGCCGAATGAGAGTTCTGCATCAGCAGTCCGTAACGAATATGCATTCATCTGCCCTTCGGCCTGCAGTGGCCAGCGGGTCGACAAGGTTATAGCTGCGGAATTTCCCGATATTTCGCGCAACAGAATAGATGCTGCCGAGACAGAGATTCGTATCAACGGAGTGCAGGTTAAAAAGAGCCGGCGGGTGAGCGCGGGGCAGAAAATTGAGCTTTTCTGCCTGGAAGAACCCCCGCTTCAGGTTGTGCCTGAACAGATCCCATTGCAGATCATCTTCGAGAATGATGAGGTAACTGTCATTAACAAGAATCAGGGCATGGTGGTGCACCCCGGTGCCGGTAACCGCAACGGTACTGTCGCCAACGCAATCGCTCACCGCTTCCGGGAGGATGTGAACGGTCCTGCAGCATTCAGAACAGGTATTGTTCATCGTCTTGACAAGGATACCTCGGGGGTGATGATTACTGCCAGGAGCAGCAGTGCTCATGCTGCTCTTGCCGGGCAATTCAAGGATCGGGAAAGTGAAAAAATATACATAGCCATAGTGAAGGGTGCCCTGACTGCAAGTAAGGGCACTGTTGCAAATCGTATCGGCAGGGACAGACGTAACAGGAAAAAATTCTGCGTACTTCCCGATTCATCCAAGTCCGGAAAAGATGCCGTCACCGAATACCGGGTACTTAGAAGCTTCTTCCTTGACAGGAAGCATGCTTATACGCTGGTTCGGCTGCAACCGAAAACCGGAAGGACCCATCAGCTACGCGTGCATATGCACCATCTGGGTCATCCCATTCTCGGTGATCCGCTGTACGGCAGAAGTGATGCGATCTTTCGGAATGCTTCCCTGATGCTGCATGCCCTGAAACTGACTATCCGGCTCCCGGGGGAAGGAGTGAGCAGGACATTCACGGCACCTATGCCGGAAAGATTCAAGGCAGTGCTGCGCTATGCCCTGCAGGATGAGCCTTCCTGATCTTCCAGGAGATCGGGATTGATGATCTTTTCCACGCCAAGGGTTGATGGTGTTCCGTGACCGGGAAAGATCAGCGTGTGGTTGTCCAGAGGGAGCAGCTTCTCCCGTAAGGATCGCAACAGCAGAGAGTGTGACATGGATGAGTCGGTGGAGCCGATCCTTCCTGACATCAGGACATCTCCGGTAAAGAGGGCATTATCGATTTTAAATACGAGAGAGTCGGAAGAGTGCCCGGGAATGAGCAGGGCCTGGATGCGGATTCCAGCCAGCTCGATGACAGAACCGTCCCCAATAGGGTTTACCCGCGACTCAAAGATATAGGGTGTGTTGGCATAGATCTCGGGATCGTAAATCTTCTTCAGCGTCTTCAACCCTTCACTGTGTGATGTATGGCGGTGGGTCAGCAGAATATAGCGGATATAGTAGTTGTTCTCCTCAATGAGCTTCAGCAGTTCAATATCCATATGACCCGGATCTATCAGAATGGCATCGCCGCCTTCACTGTTGCCGATAAGATAGGTGTTTGAGAAGCCCACAACGGAAAAGTGGAAGAAAATCTTCATGCTAGAACTCCCTCGTGAACGTCGCTTCCTCGAAATTCGAGTACTTGAAGCTTACATTGTCCCGTTCGGTACCGAAGAAATCGGTCTTTTTCAGATTGCAGTCCCTGAAATTCGTAGCAATCAGCTTTGCCCGGCAGAAATTGGTATAGTAGAGATCAGAATCATCAAACGTCACGTTTTCAGCGATAATTCCGCTGAAATTGGAGTGCAGGATATCAGATCCAGAGAAGTCGCAGTCAGAAAATTTTGATCTGGCAAAAACAGAATACTTGCTGGTGATTTCGTTGAACCGGCAGTTGATGAAGGTAGAGAACTCGAAAAAGGACATCTGGATATATGAGTGAGAAAAATCCACGTTGATAAAGGTGCTGTTTGAGAATTTGCAGGCATAGAGTCTTGCCTTTGTGAAAGTGAGATCCTCAAAGCGTGCATCGGTAAGACAGTAGGATCCGATGTACGCTCCTGAAGAGAGCTTGCCGACAAGGGCGGAGAGTAGCTCTTCAGAATCGCTGCAGTGTCTAAAACAGGTATCTCTTGCTGTGACGGCAAATTCGGTGCACCCTGGTTGGGAGCAAAGCTTCAGATCGAACATATAATACAAGGTAATGAAATTGAACAGGTTGTCAATACCCCGCATAGCATGTAGAGTAATACCTGGCATGAACGGTATAACGGGACTGGTACTGCAGGGAATCAACAATATCTATACTGTCTCCTGTGACAGGAAACTTCTGCAATGCAGAATCAAGGGGAAAGTGCTCGGCACTAGTGAGCGGATGTATAATCCCATCGCACCCGGTGATCTTGTGCAGCTGGACCAGATTCAGGGAAAGTATGGTTTGATAACCGGTGTGCTTGAGCGCAGGAATAGACTGATACGCTGGAATATGAAACGGAAGCTACCCCAGCTGCTTGCGGCGAATATCGATGCCGTTATCTGTGTCACATCAGTTGACCTCCCGCCCTTCCGTCCCCGATTCATAGATCGTGTGCTTGTCTGCGCCGGTGATATTCCGACAGCTATTCTGGTCAACAAGGATGATCTCAGTATGGAGAAAATGATGCTCAAGCGGCTTGATACCTACCGTGATCTCGGATACCCCGTATTGAGGGTCTCGGCAGCGACCGGTGCTGGCTTTGACAGCCTCAAGGAGTACCTTCAGCATAAGCAGATTGCTGTCGTGGGGCAGTCGGGAGTGGGTAAGAGCTCTATCATCAACCGATTGATACCGGATGCTGAACAGAGAACCGGTGATATCTCGGTCAAGTACAACCGGGGGCGCCATACCACGAACTTTGCTACGCTCATCGATGCCGGGACGTTCTCCCTCATCGATACTCCGGGGATCAGGGAGATCCAGGTTCCTCCCATGCTCCTGACGGAGATTGGCAGCTATTATCCCGAAATTGCCACACTGGCCGAAACGTGCCGTTTTCAGCCCTGTCTGCACCGTGATGAACCCGACTGTGCCGTGCGGGCAGCAGTTGGAAACGGGAAGATATGTACCGACCGCTATGAAAGCTATCTTCGCATTGTGCAATCAATAGAGGAACTGCAAGATGAGTACTGATCAGTTTACCACCCCGTTTCCCCAGCGTACCGTTCGCGATCTGGAGTTTGAGAAGATCAGAGAACAGGTGGTCTCAAGAACTCTGTCCGTTGAAGGCAGGGAATTGGTCTCCCGACAGGCTTTCTCGACCGATATAGAACAGATACGAGGCAGTCATCTCGTTACCGAAGAGATTCTCAGATTCTGGTCGCAGAGTGCATCCCACTTCAGTGATACCTTACCAGACATACGACAGGCAATGGAGAAGGCAGCTGTTGCCGGGACTGTCTGTGATGGAGAGGAACTCTATGCCATCGGCAGCTATGTCTCGATAAGCAAGAGCCTGAAAAGTCATTACAGTGAAGAATTTGATGACGTTATTCATTTTCAGGAACTTATTCATGCAATTCCGGATACTGCTGAGATCATTCATACCATTTTCACGGTTCTTGAGTCGCCAGGAAAGGTTCGGGAGACTCATCCTGCAATCCGTCCGATCCTGCGGCAGATTGAGCGTGCCAGAAGTGATCGGGCAGCGACAGCCGATAGGGCCATCTCACAGCAGCCCGACCTTTTCCAGAGTGACAGGGCGGCCTTCCGTGACGACAGGATTGTACTCTCCCTCAAGCGTGAACATAGAAGTGCCATGGAAGGCGTGGTTCATGGTTATTCCGGGACTGGGGCAACGATTTATGTGGAACCGTTTGAACTTGTCAAGCTCAATAACAATCTCTCCCTGCTCGAGCAGCAGCTGCAGATTGAAATACACCGGCTATACCGTGAGCTAACCGAGTATATTCACCATAACAGGGAACTGATCGCTGAAATCATGGCAAGTATCGGGGAGGTCGACGCCTGCCTGGCAAAGGCCGCTTATGCCCGTGCTACCGGTTGCTCCCGACCGGAGCTGTATGATCTCTCCTCAGAGAAGCGGGGAATAACTCTCGTTGCAGCCAGACATCCGCTGCTCTATGGAGAGGCCGTACCCATTTCACTCACGCTGCCACCCGATTGCTCGGCGATGATCATGTCGGGACCGAATGCCGGGGGAAAGACAGTTACCCTGAAAACTGTCGGCATTCTGGTACTCATGAATCAGTTTGGACTGTTGCTCCCTGCTGCCGAGGGTACAAAATTATGCGTCTATGATTCAATCTTTACTGATATAGGTGACGAACAGTCTATTGAGGGAGCTCTTTCGACCTTTTCATCGCATCTCAGCCATATAGGGGACATTTTCAGCGACAGGGGGCTGCTTGCATCATCACTTGTCATCCTTGATGAGCTCGGGTCGGGAACTGATCCCGTGCAGGGGGCTGCCCTGGCCCGGTCAATCCTTGAAGAGCTGCTTGATACAACCGCCCTCACCATGATAACCAGCCACCACTCGGTACTGAAACAGTTCGGGTATGTCGATGCACGCATCATTAACGCCTCAATGGAGTTCGATGATACATCCAAGACCCCGACATTTGCCGTAATCACCGGCCTTCCCGGCGAGAGCCATGCCATAGAGACTGCCGAGCGGATGCATTTGCCCGAGAGGGTCATTGCCCGGGCAAAGTCGTATCTATCCGATGAATCAGTTGAAATCAGTGCCATTATCAGGGGCCTGAAGGAGAAGGAGCGCGAGGTAAGCGACCTTCAGGAAGAACTTAGCCGCCGGAATGACGTCGTGAAGGGAAAGAGCCGAGAACTTGATCTGAAGATGCTCACCATCCGACAGAGGGAGCGCCTGAAAGAGAAAGAGCGGCTCACCGAGTTTGAGGTATTTGCTGCAGGGGCCCGAAAACAGCTGGAAAACCTTGTGAGGGAACTGCGGGAGGGTGAGCTGAACCGCAGAAAGACGTCAGCGGTCAAGCAGTATATCAGCGAATTGGACAGTACTATCGCCGCTGAACAGCAGCTCCAGATGCAGAAATCTGAAGAACGTGCCGATTCAGGGGGAGATACTTTCGAGTTCACTGTGGGACAGACGGTTCGCAGCATTTCGGGAAACAGGGAAGGGATTATCGTCAAGAGGGACCGGAAGGGTTCCTGGGCGGTGATGTTTGACTCCCTGCGGATAGTACTGCCGGAGGGAGATTTGAGACCGGTAGCTGAGAAATCGGAACGATCGACCCGCTACAGTGCCGGTTCTTCCACACATGTACTGCAGACTGAGGCCCCCCGTTTCACAATTGATGTTCGCGGACAAACTCTTGAGGAGGCCCTGAGGAACGTTGATACGCAACTTGACCGGGCCGTGGTAGCGGGTATCGACCACTTTTCCATCATTCACGGCAAAGGTACAGGCGTGCTGCAGCAGGGAATCCGTGATCATCTCAGTGCTATGACCATGGTAAAATCTATCAGTTTTGCCCGACCGGAAGAGGGGGGGTACGGCAAATCGATAGTATATCTGGCATAGAATTTAGGCATGGGTCTTGTATAACATGCTTATTATATTGTATGAATTGGAAAGTATAAAGATTTTATCATGAGGAATTTAGGTATATGGAAGTAACATTACATGATTTAATTGAATCCATCAAAAAAGATGGTGTGGAAACCGCCGAGAAGCGGGCTGACGAAATCCAGGCTGCTGCTGAGAACAGGGCCACTGAGATTGTCGATGCGGCCCGGGCCAAGGCAGATTCCATTGTAGCTGAAGCTGAGCAGAATGCAGCAATGAAGGAGCAGAGCAGTATTGCATCGATACGTCAGGCTTCCAGGGATCTCCTGATTGCTCTGAGAAAATCAATTATCGCCATCTTTGACGAGGTCATTGAAAAACAGGCCGGGAAAGCACTGGCTGATCCGAAACTCATGGCCGAGTTGATAGCTGCTGCTGTGAAGGCTGACCTGCTAGCCGGTGAATCCGGAGTCTTCGAGATTGACGAAAAACTCAGCAGGAAAGTCAGTGAGCAGCTTAAAGCTGAACTCGCTGCAGAACTACTGGCAAAGAACGAGATCAAACCAGTGAAGGGTATTCAGGGCTTCAAGCTCGCTGATACCGGAGGTAACGGATATTTCCGGATATCGCCGAAAGTACTTGCCGATATGATCGGTTCCCATCTCAATCCGGAACTGCGTGAACTGATCATCGCTGCAGCTGAATCTGGAGAGTAATGGTGCCCGGATACTACTATGCTGCAGCCACCCTGCCAATGCTTGCAGGTAATGAACCGGCACCGATGAGCTGCTCCGAATTCCTGCTGTTCTGTAGAGAGGCTCTCTCTGCTTCCGATTATGCTGTCGTGAGCAGTGCCGATGCCTTCATAATGAATCCTGAGAAGCTTCAAACAGTCAACGACCCGGTTCTCAGCAGCTGGCACGAATACCGGCGCGCCCTGAACTGTGAATTGGCAGCTATACGGGCTGAATCGCTGCAGGTCGATACAGAGACTTATGCCATCGTATTCCGGCAGGTACCGGAAGTGATGGCGTTGGCACGACGTATCATGACAGCTGATACACCGCTGGATGCTGATGCAATCCTCTTTGCCGGTTTGTGGCGCGTTCTGGATGAACTAGAGACAAATCACTTTTTTGACCGGACAAAATTCATATGCTATTTCCTGAAATTGCAGTTGCTCGAGCGCAAGGCCCTCAAAACAGCCGACCGGGGGCATGATGTCTACAGGAGTGTCTTCTCGAATATCAGTGCAACGGGATAGCAAGTGTCAGAACGCATATGAAACATACCCAAATGGAGTGTTAGATGAATATAGGTAGAGTAGTTGGTATAAACGGAAACATGGTTACAGTTGAGTTCCATGAACCGGTTTCTCTCAATGAAGTGGCATACATCATCGTCGGTGACAAGAAACTCAAGGCTGAGGTGATTCGGGTACAGGGTGATATTGCTTCGCTGCAGGTCTTTGAGATGACCGGGGGAATCGGTGTCAATGATTCGGTTGAATTCTCCGGAGAGCTTCTCAGTGTCAGCCTCGGACCCGGCCTGCTCGGTCAGGTGTTTGACGGGTTGCAGAACCCCCTGCCTGAACTGGCCCGCCAGTGCGGATTCTTCATGCAGCGGAGTGTCTATATCGATGCCATACCGGAGAGAGAGTGGGAATTCACTCCGGCTGCAGCTGTCGGCGATACCGTCATCGCAGCTGATACGCTCGGAACGGTTCCCGAGGGGATTTTTACCCACAGGATCATGGTTCCCTTTTACCTTGAAGGCAAAGAGGTGACGGTCAAAAAGATCGTTTCTGCCGGCAGTTACTCAGTCCATGATCAAATCGCTGTCCTCCAGGATAATCAGGGAAATGAGTATCCGGTGACCATGGTGTTCACTTGGCCGATTAAGCGCCCAGTAACCAGTTATGCGGAGCGACTGAAGCCGAAGGACCCGATGAGCACCAATGTAAGGATAATCGATACCTTTCTCCCGGTGGCCAAAGGCGGCACCTTCTGTATACCCGGGCCCTTCGGGGCGGGAAAAACAGTTCTGCAGCAGACAACGAGCCGGAATGCCGATGTCGATATTGTCATCATTGCAGCCTGCGGGGAACGGGCAGGCGAGGTTGTGGAGACACTGATCGAATTCCCCGAGCTGATTGACCCGAGGACGGGCAAGTCACTCATGGAGCGTACAATCATCATCTGCAATACCAGTTCCATGCCGGTAGCTGCCCGAGAGGCATCTGTGTACACTGCAGTGACCATTGCTGAGTACTATCGCCAGATGGGGCTAAACGTGCTGCTCCTGGCTGATTCAACCTCCCGATGGGCTCAGGCAATGCGTGAGATGTCAGGAAGGCTTGAGGAGATTCCCGGGGAGGAGGCTTTCCCGGCCTATCTAGAGTCTGTCATTGCCAGCTTCTACGAACGGGCCGGTGTCGTTCGGCTTGCCGACGGGACCACTGGTTCGGTAACCATTGGAGGAACAGTGAGTCCGGCGGGCGGAAATTTCGAGGAACCGGTTACCCAGGCGACCCTGAAGGTCGTAGGTGCGTTCCACGGACTGTCGCGGGAGCGTTCGGACGCCAGGAAATACCCGGCCATTCACCCGCTTGAGAGCTGGTCGAAGTATCCCGGCACTCTCAGTACCGATAAGACGGCACTGGCTCAGGATATCCTCTTCCGCGGTGAGGAGGTTAACCAGATGATGAAGGTAGTCGGTGAGGAGGGAACGAGTCTGGAAGACTACATCATCTACCAGAAAAGCGAGTTCCTCGACAGTGTCTACCTGCAGCAGGATTCTTTCGACCCGGTTGACCATTCCGTCTCCATAGAACGGCAGCAGCATGTCTTCGATCTGCTGTACCGGATTCTTGACAGCAGTTACAGGGTGAAGAATAAAAACGAAGCCAGAGGGTTTTTCAACCGGCTGCGGCAGCTGTTCCTTGACTGGAACAGCTCCGAGTGGGATACCGATGCGTTCAAAAAGTATGAAGAAGATATTACACAGCAGTTTCTTGAACATCGGGTGGCTGAAACAGTGAAACAATAGGGATTTGTGAAAAAGAGAGTGGAGTAGGCGGATAGTATGCAGAAAATTTATACAAAGATCGATTCAATAGCAGGAAACGTCATTACCGTGCACGCAAAAGGGGTAAAAAACGGGGACCTTGCCGTTGTCACCTCGAAGCACGGCTCTTCCCTGGCAAATATCATCCGGTTGAATGAAGATGTGGTGTCACTCCAGGTTTTTGCCGGTGGTCGGGGTATATCGACCGGTGATGAGGTGCGTTTCCTCGGATATCCCATGCGGGTCTCCTTTTCAGAGAATCTTCTCGGGCGCATTTTCGACGGCAGCGGCAAGCCCCGTGATACCGGACCGGTCCTTGGGGAGAATATGATCGATATCGGAGGGCCTTCGGTTAATCCGGCCAAGCGGGTCATTCCCAAGAACATGATCTGGACCGGTATCCCGATGATTGATGTCTTCAATACCCTGGTTGAATCCCAGAAACTGCCAATTTTTTCCATTTCAGGCGAGCCCTACAATGAGCTGCTTGCCCGGGTGGCCATGCAGGCTGAAGTTGATGTCATCGTTCTCGGAGGCATGGGACTGAAGTATGATGACTATCTCTTCTTCCGTGAAGAGCTGGAGAAGAGCGGCTCAATGAGCCGGTCCGTCTTTTTCGTCCATACGGCATCCGATCCTACCGTCGAGTGTCTGCTTGTCCCCGATATCTCGCTAGCGGTAGCGGAGAATTTCGCGCTTGAGGGGAAGAAGGTGCTGGTGCTGCTCACCGACATGACCAACTTTGCCGACTCGATGAAGGAGATCGCCATTACCATGGATCAGGTCCCCTCCAACCGCGGTTATCCCGGGGATCTCTACAGCTCTCTGGCTTCCCGCTACGAGAAAGCTGTCGATTTTGAGGGTGCGGGATCCGTGACCATCCTTGCCGTGACCACGATGCCGGGTGACGATGTGACGCATCCGGTTCCCGATAATACCGGGTATATCACCGAAGGGCAGTATTACCTGAAAAACGGTCGTATCGAACCCTTCGGATCCCTCTCACGACTCAAGCAGCAGGTTAACAAGGCGACACGTGATGATCATCGCTCCCTGATGGACGGTATGATCAAGCTTTATGCCTCATACAAGGAGTCCCTTGAGAAGAAATCGATGGGATTCCAGATGTCCGAGTGGGATATGAAGCTGCTGAAATACGGAGTCCAGTTCGAGAACGGGATGATGGATCTCAGTGTGAATATCCCGCTTGAAGAGGCCCTTGACCGCGGCTGGAAGATTCTCTCAGAGAGCTTCAATCCGGAGGAAACCGGGATGAAGAGTGAACTTGTACTGAAATACTGGCCGGGGAAGGAAAAGGAAGCATAATGCCTTCGGTAAAGCTGACAAAGAATGAACTGAAGAAACAGAAGGATAATCTCAAGCGCTATACCCGCTATCTTCCGACCCTGCAGTTGAAGAAACAGCAACTGCAGATGGTGATCCGTGAAGTCGGTTCCCGAGTCGCTGCCCTGAATGAGGCGAAGGAGCAGCTGTACCACAGTATGGAGCAGTGGATTGCGGTATTGGGCGAGAACACGGCCCTGCCGAAGCAGTTTCGGCTGGAGAATCTGCTCTTTGTCCGGGAAATAGTGCGATCAACCGGGAATATAGCGGGGGTCTCCATTCCCGTATTCGAGGGAGTAACCTTCAAGACCGCTGCATATGATCTCCGCAATACGCCATTCTGGATGGACCGGGCCATAGCTGAGCTGAAGAAAATCGCCGAACTGGATGCCGAGATTGATGTGCTGCAGCGGCAGATTGAACTATTGGAACATGAACTGCGCATCACCTCACAACGGGTTAATCTGTTCGAGAAGATCAAGATCCCCGAGACGAAAGAGTATATCCGCAGTATCAGGATATATCTCGGTGACCAGCAGACAGCCGCTGTCGTCCGGGGCAAGATATCGAAGGCGAAACTGGGAAAGGTGTCATGATATGATTGAGAAGATGAAGAAAGTCTCGGTGCTGGTCAAGAGAGACGAAGTCATTCCATCTTTGAACATGCTGCGTAAAGCCGGTGTGATGCATATAACAGAAATGGGCAACAGGCGCTCTGAAGAGATTGAACGTACCGAGCATCTGCTGCATATGTTTGACCGGGTCATTCAGGCAATACCGCAGGATAACGACAGGAAAGCAACTGTCCGGCAGCGCAAGATCAAAGCAACCCAGGAACTCAATGCCATCAATGAAGTGATCAAGCTGGTGCAGTCACTCGATTCGCTGCTTCAGAGAAAGCGTGAGTTCAGTGACATGATCAATGATTTCCGGACAACTACCGCCCGTGTTGAGCAATGGGGGGATTTTTCGCCTGAAAGCATTGAATTTCTGCATGATAACGGCATAACGATCATTCCTGCAGAGGTTCCCAACAAGCAGGAGCTGCTCGAGAAGCTGCAGCTGGACTTTATCGTGGTAGCGCGGTCAAAGAAGGTGGTGAAGCTCGTCTTCATCAATGTCCGTGAAGATGAAGTGCCGGAAAACTGCTTGATCTTCAGATATCCTAAGCTCTCTCTCTCTGAAATGGAGCGTGAGGTCCTGATTCTTGAAGACAGCATCCGGAATATTGAGGAGCGTTTCGCAGCAGAGGCAGCGGCGCTTCCCTACCTTGCCGATACACGGGAAGTCATTGCAACCGAACATGAGCTGAAGAGTGTCCAGGAAAACATGCATGTGGACGGACCGGTGGCATGGCTGACCGGTTATATTCCTGCAACCGATGTAGATTCCTTCAGAGCGATAGCCAAAGATGCTGCCTGGGGGGTGGTCATTGATGATCCGGATAGCGAGGATGCCGTTCCCACCAAGCTGAAGAACAACTATCTCGTACGGATGATCCGCCCGGTATTCTCTCTTCTGGGAACCATACCCGGTTACCGAGAATATGATGTGAGTATGTTCTTCCTGCTCTTCTTCATCGTTTTTACGGCCATGATTATCGGAGACGCCGGATACGGCACGCTCTTTCTTGCAGTGGCAATCGGCATGCATATCAAGCGTCGCAAGGCAGACGAGCTGGTCAGGCTGCTCTATGTGCTCAGCGGAGCAACCATCATTTGGGGTGGTATCACCGGCACCTGGTTCAGCAGCAAGCTGCTGGCCGAGACCCCCTTCTTCAGTCAGTTTGTCATCAGGGAAATCGCCTCATTTCCCGAGCTCTTCCAGATGGACAGCCAGGCTGTATCTGAGACGGTGATGTATATCTGTTTTATCCTCGGGGTTATCCAGCTGAGTCTAGCCTGTATTATCAATTTCATTCGGGAACTTCCTGCATTGAAAGCAGTAGCTCAGCTTGGGTGGCTGGTCCTGATGATCGGGATGTATGCCCTGGCACTTGATCTCGTGCTCGGACGTCCATTTCCTTTCTGGGGAAGTTATGCCATCGGCGGAGGGCTCGGTGCCATTATTGTCTTCGGGGAACAGCGGTCAGGAAGGAATTTCTTCAAGGGGCTGCTGCTTGGCGTGGCAGGTCTCTTCACCACGTTTCTTGATTCAATCAGTTCGTTCTCCAACATTATCTCCTATATCAGACTGTTTGCTGTAGGAATGTCTTCTGTTGCCATTGCATCGAGTTTCAACAATATAGCCTCCAGTTTTCCCGGCGGTATTGCTGTCATAGGGGCGGTTCTCATACTGCTCGTTGGTCACGGGTTGAATGTAGTCATGGGGCTGCTGTCGGTGATTGTGCATGGGGTCAGGCTGAATATGCTGGAATTTTCGGGCCAGATGGGTATGGAGTGGTCGGGTTTCGCCTACCGGCCGTTGAAAGAGTATACCAGCAAGTTTTTTGCTGACATATATGAACACTAACAGAGAGTAGAGAACTGTCTCTGTAACGCTAAGGAGTTTTTTATGGATATTGGTTTTTTAGGACCTGCAGCGGCGCTGTGTCTGGCAGCTTTCGGATCGGCATTGGGGACAGGCTATGCTGCCTCCTCATCTGTTGGCGTATGGAAGAAGTGTTTTGCTAACAACAAGTCGGCACCCTTCATTCTGGTGGCCTTCTCGGGAGCTCCTCTTACACAGACTATTTACGGGTTCCTGCTGATGCAGTTTATCAACAATGCAACCGCTGCCCCAGCAATGCTGAAACTCGGCGCCGGTATCTTCGGAGGACTGGCTATCGGAGCATCAGCGGCCATGCAGGGCAAAGCTGCCGCAGGCGCTGC
>CAZSBC010000045.1:0-378 GCA_964605195.1 uncultured Spirochaetales bacterium
ATTTGGAAGTTCTTTTATGAGCAGTAAAGCAATGAGCCTTAAAGCAAAAATAAGAAACTATGCAAAGACCAAACACATATCTGCTCAGGTTGTTCTCCAGAACTTTATGTTTGAGGGCTTGTTAGAAAGATTATCAAAATCTGATTACAGAGATAAATTCATCTTGAAAGGTGGTATGTTAATAGCTGCTCTTGTTGGTATCAATAATCGCTCCACTATGGATATGGATGCAACGCTCATCAATTACCCTCTGTCGGTTGAATCGATTACAGCAGCTATGAGAAGCATATGCAATGTGTTTATCGATGATAACATTACCTTTTCCATGCTGCACATTGATTCAATTAGAAGCGATGATGAATATGGTGGATACAGAGT
>CAZSBC010000045.1:388-20201 GCA_964605195.1 uncultured Spirochaetales bacterium
ACCACTTCATATTGATATCACCACCGGAGATGCGATAACCCCGAAGGAAATAGCATACTCATACCAGAAAATGTTCAATAATCAGAAGATAGATATCCTGGCATATAATATTGAAACAATTCTAGCTGAAAAATTTGAAACAATTTTACGGCGAAGCGGATTCAACACAAGAGCAAGAGACTTTTATGACATCTTTATGTTAGTCAGCACACAATCTTATTCTCATGAGCTGTTTGTCGATGCAGTGCGAAAGACCTCAGAAAAACGGAAATCGTTATTTATCCTTGATAGGCTTAACACAAGAATTGAAGAAATCAGAACCAGCTCACATCTCATGAATCAATGGGATACATACAGGCGATCTTTTTTGTATGCAGAAGCAATAACCTGGGATGAAATTGTTTTATCGTTGAAGTCCTTACCGCATGCAAGCTCGAATTAGGTGTAGTATGAAACAGTCGATTTCCTAATTTATTACGGAAAAGACGTCTATTGGCATGAGATCTAAGCACTAAATGCTGATCTCCATATTTTATTCAGCTTTTTTTTAGGCAGAACCTACCAGGCAAATGGGTAATATCACACTAATTAGACCTCTGGAGAGTACTAATTCATACCGCATTGATAGTTGTGACCGGTGTATGCCAAATCAGGATGCATAACGGAGCCAGGACCCCAAACCTTCCAGGGATTCAGGGGAAGATTGTCTTCATAAGGAACTTCAGGATCACGGGCAGCACCGTTCTCCCCTGGGATTGTATCAATCTATAAAAGGTGCCTGGCTCCCGATCACCCCTTTACCGCCCCCTGGGTCAGCCCCGAGATGATGTACTTCTGCATGAATACATAGATGACGATGATCGGCAGGGATGAGAGGAGAAACGATGCGAAGGCCAGGTTGAAGTTCGAGAAATACTGGCTCTGGAAGTTGAACTGGAAGAGCTGAATGGTCCAGTACCTGTCCGAGCGGTTGAGAATGATCAGAGGCAGCAGGAAGTCGTTCCAGATCCAGACGCCGTTCATGATCACGATGGTGGCGTTCATCGGTTTCAGCATCGGGAATACAATCCGGTAGTAGGCGGAGTACTGGTTGCACCCGTCAATGAAGGCCGCCTCTTCGACATCAACCGGCACGGTCCTGATATACCCCACGAAGAGGAAGACACTCTGCAGCAGACCGTAGGTCAGGTAGAGGAGGATCAGGCCCCCCTGGTTGAGCAGCTGCAGGTTGGCCATCTGCTTGCTTATCGGGAGCATGATGACCTGGAACGGCACGAAAAGCCCCATCGTGATATAGAAGAAGAGGAAACGGTAGTATTTCATCCTGAAGTTGCGGGCAATTGCATAGGCTGCCATGGGGGCTATGACCACAAGCCCGAGGATTGAGAGACCGGTGATCATGAACGAGTTCTTCACGTAGACAAAGAAATTGTTCTTCCTGATCACCTCAATGAAGTTATCCAGGCTCAGGGACTTCGGCAGCGAGAAGAAGCTTTGGGCCGTTTCGGCCGGGGTCTTGAAGGCCGTGATGACGGTGAGGTAGGTCGGATAGAGAATGATGATGCAGCCGATACCGAGGGCAAGGTAGATCAGGAACTTGGCTGACAATGATTTCAGGTTCTGCAGGTCTTTCATGCCTCCACCTCCTTCTTGCGCAGTATACGTATCTGGAAAAATGATATCCCGGCAATGATGATGAAGAGCACCACCGAGACAGACGTCCCGTAGGCGAACTTCAGCTCGCTGGTGAAGGCGTAGCGGTAGATCAGCAGGCCGAGGGATTCGGTGGCCCGGGCCGGTCCCCCGCCGGTCATAGCCATGATGTAGTCGAAGACCGTGAGGCCGTTCTTCAGGGTCAGGATGACCACCATATTCATGATCGGTATAAGGTAGGGCAGCTTGACGTGCCAGAAGACCTGGAAGGAGTTGGCCCCGTCGATCATTGCCGACTCCTGCGGGCTTTCGGGAATTGCCTGGAGCCCGGCTAGAATCAGGATCGACGGCAGCGCGACGCCCTGCCATACACTGACGATCAGGATCCCGTAGGGAGCTGTCTTCTGTCCGGCAAGGAGACTGGTGGTAAGGAAGTCGATACCGAGCATCCTGCCGGCCTCGGGGATGATGTGGAGGAAAATCTGGTTGAAGATCAGCCCGACGGTAATCAGGCTCAGGATAGCCGGATAGAAATAGAGGGCCCGGAAGAACCCCTTGCCCGCGATCGGCTTCCCCCGGAACCTGCTGTTGATCAGCAGGGCCGTGCCCAGGGAGATCAGGACGACGAGGATAACCAGCAGCACGACATACTGGATGGTGAACGAGAGACTGTGGGCGATGCGGGAATCCGACAGGATCCTCACATAGTTCTGCAGCCCTATGAAGCTGTAGCTCCTCCGTACGCCGTTCCAGTCAGTCAGGCTGTAGAAGAGCCCCCGGAACATCGGAAAGACAAAGAAGAGGGTATAGAGAACTGCAGCGGGAAGGCTGAATATAAAGAAGGCATAGCTGCTGATATATTTTTTCATGCTACTACTCCAATCTGTAGGGCGGCAGCCAGGCAGTGCAGTCCGGTACGGAGCTGCACCGCCTGCCCACTGCAGGATTTCTACTCCGCAAAAATCTCATCAAGCCGCTTGAGGAACTCATCGACGTCGCGTTCGATGGCAAGCTCCTGTACCGTATCGTTGAAACGTCCCTCCATGCCGTCGGCCCACTTGAAGTGGTTCCATTCAAAGGCCTTCCCTGCATTCAGCAGCGCCACAAGGGAGGTGATCTTGTCCGATTTCACCTCGACCCCCCTGATGACCGACGGAGAGTTGTCGATGTCGGAGAAGTACTGGGCATTCTCACGGGCCGCAAGGAAGTTCATGAAGGCGAGTCCGGCTTCCTCCTCCTCGATATCGGCTGCCATGGAAACGGCGAAATCGATACCGTAGATCGTTGTTGTCTCCTTCCCGGCCGTCGCGGGGATGGGGAACATCTTGAACTGCAGGTCGGGATTGGCCTGGACGATTGAGGGAATGGCCCAGATGCCGTTGATGTACATGGCGGCCTTCCCGGTGGCGAAATCGTTGATGGCATCGTTGTAGCCGTACGCGGCCGTATTGCCGCTGCCGAATTTATCACGCAGTTCGACTACCATTTCGGCGATCTCACGCATCATCTCATTATCCTCGGCCGAGGCGGTTCCATCGGCCAGGGCTGCGAAGAAGGCATCGGCCTCCGCCTTGCCCATCTCCTTGCCGACAGAGCAGTTCGCGAAGATGCCGGCAGTCCATGAGTCCTTGTCGGAGAAGGCCAGCGGCGCTGTCCCGGCTGCCTGAATCGTTTCACAGAGGGTGATGAACTCTTCGTAGGTCTCCGGTATCTCCAGGCCCAGCTCCTCGAATATGGCCTCGTTGTAGTGCACCCCGATGGTGTTCAGCGATATCGGCAGTGAGTAGTCCTTCCCGTTCTGCTTGATCGGGGCAAGGACGGCGGGGTTCACGTTGTCGAGAAAGGCCTGGCCTGACAGGTCATAGAGGTACCCCTCTTTCACGAACTCCCTGAACTCCGGGGCGTTGGGATACGCTGAGAGCAGGTCCGGCACGTCATTGGAGGCTATGCGCATCAGCAGCACATTGCGGGTCTCATTGTTGGGCAGGTTGGTCTGCTTGACCGTGATCGTGGGGTTCTCGGCCATGAAGCGGGTTATCAGCTCGTCAATGATCCCGATCGCCTCCACCTTCTGCTGGTAGAACTCTATGGTGGCCTGGCCGCCTGCGGCGCTCTCCTGCGAACCGTTCGCGAAGAGTGCGAGGACAGTCAGCATCATAACTAAGACAGTACATAGCATCTTTTTCATGTTAATCTCCTTAAGATTGTCTTTATCCTATCCCCTAACCGGGGAAATTACCAATACATTACCAACAGTTGATGCAATCATTCCAATGCATCAACTGTGAGATCTGTTGCCCTGATACCTCCTTCAAGTGAAATTGTTACGCTCTCCCAGTTTCCCCGGGGAAAGAGCTGGTTCGTCATGACCAGCAGGCCGTCCTGCAGGAATATCTCGAGGATTGACCGGTCAAGCAGGACGCGCATGGCAAGCGGGACAGCAGCAGCAAGGATTTCCCCGGGAATCCGTACCCTCAGCGGCTGGTTGTAGGCAGCGTGGAAGCTGCTCCCCGCCAGGGCCCGGGTATCGAGGGTGATCTCGGTCCTCCCGCCGTCCCAGAGGAGCTTCAGCTGCTCACCGGCTTCGGTCGTGAAGGTGATGACCGCTGTCCCCAGAGTGTGATCGTGCAGGGTGAGCTGCAGGTCACAGGCCCGGTCACCCTGCAGCGCTACCGGGGTGCCGGTTGATGCACCGGGCAGGCTGGCAGCCTTCGCTGCCGCAAGCACTGCAGGCCGCTGCTTCAGAAAGAGGCAGCCTCCGATCTCTGCCACCGAGAGCTCCCGGGGCAGGCCCATCACTCCCCGCCAGGGCGCCGTGGGAACGGTGCGGGCATAGGCCCAGTTGTTTGCCCAGGCCGTCAGGATGGGACGTTTCCCCGGAATATCACCCTCCCAGGCCTGCACGGCATAGCAGTCCCTGCCGTAATCAAGGATGGCGGGTGAGTGGCATATGTTTCCCCAGGGTGAGCCTGACGGCTGGAACGACCAGCCGTCGAATGTCCCGAATCGGTAGTACGTCGGGGCGTGGACGGTCATGGCGGGATCCATGATGCTGTATATGAGCACCCATATCCGGGAGCCCTCCGGTCCCGCAAGCGGAATAAGCTGCGGACATTCCAACGGAGCCGGGCACTCCAACGGAGTCTCGGAGCTCATGGCGGCAGGATAGAGCAGGCTGACGTCAATGGTGCTGCTGTGCTCCCACTCAAGCAGGTTTCCCGAACGGTAGAGCAGCAGGTCAGTGCCTGCAGAAACCACCATGATCCAGGAGTCTGTCTCGTCATGGTAGAGGACCCCGGGGTCCCGGAAGTTCCGGTACCCGGGGTTGGGGAGGATCGGATTGCCCGGGTAGGGGATCCAGCTCGTCCCGCCATCGGTACTGTAGGAGAGGCACTGCTGCTCCAGCGGCGGCTGTGCATCCTCCCGGTGGGTGGTGTAGATGGCTGCCAGCCCCGGGGTTTCGGCAAAGAGGCCGCTGCTGTTGGTGCGGTCGTATACTGCCGATCCGGAGAATATTATCCCGAAGCGGGGATCGGGGAAGATGGCTGTGTCCTGCTGCTCCCAGTGGAGCAGGTCCCTGCTGGCTGCATGGCCCCAGTGGATCGAGCCCCACTCGCTGCCGTTGGGGTTGTACTGGTAGAAGAGGTGGTAGCGGCTGTCATGGTAGATGCAGCCGTTGGGATCGTTCATCCAGTTGGCAGCCGGGGTGTAGTGGAGGATGGGCCTGAGGTGTTCGGTATGCTGCTGAGCGACGTTGTGGTGTTCCATTCCGGTTATCAATCTCCCTGTTGCACTATACAATCTGAAATATTCAATATATATGAAAGCGCATTCAAACTACGCCTTAATAAACACCGTCCCATCATGACGTCTCCCTGCGGATCAGCTCGGGTTCGAGCTGTATGCTGACGCGCTCTTCGCTGGCTGCCGAGTTGTCGATCCGCTTCAGCAGCATATCGACGGCAATCCTCCCGATATCCTCGGTAGGCTGGGCAACGGAGGAGAGGAGCGGACGGATGCTGGTACAGTAGTAGTTGTTGTCGAACCCGACGATCGCTACGGTATCGGGGATGGATAGCCCGAGATCCTGGGCGGCATGGATGGCACCGAAGGCGAAGGTGTCGTTCACGGCAAAGATACCGCTCTTCATGCTCCGTTCTGAGAGCGTATTGAGATAGGCCCTGGCAGCCTTATAGCCCTGTTCGGAGACATGGAGGAACCAGTCACTCACTGCAAGCACTTCGATCCGGTTCTCCGGTATCCCGGCGATACGAAGGGCATCCTGGTATCCGGTGAGCTTCTCATCGTGCTCCGGTCCGAGGAAGAGGAACTTCTCCACGCCGTTCTCCAGGAAGTGCCGGGCCACCAGCTCCCCGCCTTTGGCATGGGAGGTGCCGACGCAGTCGATGCCGGGATGGTCCTGGGTGATGACGACCGAGTGCATGCTGCTTTTCTGCAGAACGGATAGGAGCCTGGAGTGCGGGGAGGTGAGACCCACGAGCAGGCCGTCAACCTGGCGGGCCTTCAGTGAGGCGAAGGCCTCCTGCTCCTTGCGTTCGTTGCCCTGTGAGTTGCAGACTATGATGTTGTAGCCGTTCCTGGCACACATGCTCTCGATATTTGCCAGTACTTCGGAAAAGAAGGGGGTCATGAGGTCGGGGAGCAGTACCCCGATGAGCTGTGAGCGGCTGCTTGCCAGGGAGCGTGCCGTCTGGTTGGGCTTGTAATCGAGCTTCCGCACGACTTCCATGACCCGGGCCCGCTTTGCGGGGGAAACCCCGGCGCTTCCGTTGAGGATTCTTGAGACAGTTGACTGTGACACGTTTGCCAGTTCGGCAATCTCTTTCATTGTTTTCATGATGAATACGCTTTCAGATATTCATTCTATAACCGGACAACAGCATCTGTCAAGGAAAAAATTCAACTTACCTGCAGAAGCTGCAGAGAAGGGGAAGAAAACCAAATCGCATCATAAGAGCTGAACCTGTAGAAGGTGCCTGTCACCTAAACCTGGATTGATACCTGCCTTGATTGTCGATATTATAAGTGTATGGTAATTCCTGAAGACTTCAAAAAAGATGTCAATCTCGCTATTGAGTATTTGAAAACATTGTCAGTGGCAGAAATATATCTTTTTGGATCTGTTGTAAAGGGGACACATACAGAAATGTCGGATCTGGATATTGCTGTACGCGGCATTGAACCATTGAATTTTTTCCTGGCGATCGCTGAGCTCCAGGGTTTGCTTGAACATAGTTTTGACTTGATAAATCTGGATTTTAAGGATGAATTCACAGAAAACCTTGAGAAATCAGAGGATTTTTTACGTGTCTCCTGAACTCCGTGCCCGTATTCACTTGTAAAAGGTACCTGGTACCGAAACCTAAAAATAGGAGGCAGCTATGTACTTGAGTATAATTGATGCTGAACCGCTCGAAGATTATAAGCTCCTTCTGACTTTCGATAACAATGAGAAACGAGTAATCAATATGACGCCGTATCTGGGGAAAGGTATATTCACAGAGCTGAAGGATCTGAAGACTTTTTCATCTGTGAGGGTCGATTTTGATTCAATCTCCTGGTCAAACGGTGCTGATCTTGATCCGGAAATCCTTTACGAAGACAGTCTTCCACTGAATTCCTGACAGCTTTGCCCCAAGATCCACAAACCGACCTGCAATCATCTCTATATACAGAAAAGCCACCAGATCTCTCTGATGGCTTCTTTCTGTAGAAGGTGCCTGGTACCAAAAACTGCTCAGGGCTGCAGCCACCCAGCAATGAGCTCGGCGGTCAGCTCCCACTGCTTTTCGGCCGTGATGGTGGCCACTCCGTCCCCGGACTGCGGGCCGTAGTCACCGAAGCCGGCATGGTTGCCGCCGGGAATGACGGCATAGAGGGTATCCTCCGGGAGACGCTGCCTGCTTGCTTCGATCTCTTCGCCCGAGGCGACGGTGTCGTACTCGGCGGAGATGCTTATGACCGGCAGGGGCAGCCCGGTAAGGTCGTTGGAATCGGCGGGGTAGGAGGCGAGGAGGAAGAGCCCGGCAAAGCGCTCAGCTTCGTCCCCGATAAGCTCTGTCGCCATGGCCCCTCCGAGGGAGTGTCCCCCGACGTACCACTGCGTTACCCCGGTGAGAAACTGCGGGGGGGTGTCGAGCACCTTCAGGGCCCGTCTTGGGGCAAGTACTGCCAGGTCAAGGGGCATGGGAATGAGCACGGTGGGAATATCGGCAGTATCGGTAATCTCCGCGAGGAGCGGGAGGTAAGCCTCGGGGCGAACAAGCCCTCCAGGGTAGAAGATCAGGGCCCGCTCTGCAGCGTCCACACCTTCCGGGAGCAGGTAGTAGCTCCCATCCTCGATGACGGCACGCGCCAGCAGTCCGGAAAGCTCCTCAGATGAGCTGTTGCTCCGGTAGCTGCGGCAGCTGCCGAGCAGGAGTATCATGATAACCAGCAGCAGTGCGCTCCGCAGCGTTCCATTTCCCTTCATACCGTATACCCCCAGTCCGGATGCTCTTCCCTATTTTCCCGTATCTCTCTTCTGGTTGCAAGGGGGTAGCCGATGATACTGCATGAGTACGTGCGGATTCCTTCCCCTCTCCCCGATGTGACCGGCAGAAGAGAAACGGCCACATCGACAGAACGGAACCACTGCGATATAGTATAAGCGGGAAAGGGGGAGGTTGGCATGGATATCACGCTGCAGGCAGCCGGCAGGGATGATTACCCGGCCCTTATCGCACTCTGGGAAAGTTCCGTCCGGGCAACCCATGACTTCCTGGCTGAGGGATACCTGGAGGAGCTGAAAGCGCTCATCCTGGAACACGCCTTCGATGCCGTCAAGCTGTGCTGTGCAAAAGATGGTGCCGGTAAGATCGTCGGGTTCTGCGGCCTCCATGAAGAGAGTGTCGAGATGCTCTTTGTGCTGCCTGAGAGCAGGGGGCACGGGGTAGGCGCTAAGCTGGTTGCATATGCCATCGGTCAGGGAGCGGTAACGGTGGATGTGAATGAGCAGAACCGCCAGGCCGTGGGTTTCTATGAGCATATCGGGTTCAGGGTACGCGGGCGAAGCGAGCTGGACGGGCAGGGCAGGCCCTACCCGCTGCTCCACATGGAGCTTGCCCCCTGATAATTACCCCATATCCCGCTGTCAGCAACCGGAAGACGCCTGAACGGCGTTACTCCAGGGAGGCGAAGAAGTTCCCTACGAGGTTCAGGTTGGCCTTCTCCAGGTTCCAGGAGCGGCCTCCGTGGTCCCCGAAGAGAGGATCGGCGGTTAGGACGACCACCATGTTGTACTCTTCCAGCAGGGCTATCTGCTGCCCCCCGTGCCCCCAGGCGAAACTGTAGCGGTGATCGCCCGCGTCTGCGGACCACCAGCAGTACCCGTAGCCGGTATTGGCCACATTCCTGCCGATGCGGTAGTACCAGGCATCTTCGGTATAGCTCTTCAGGGAGTCCGCAACCCACTCAGCCGATACTATCCGCTCCCCGTCAAAGAGACCGTCGTCGATGTAGAGCTGCCCAAAGCGGGCCATATCCCTGGGCGTCATGAAGAGGTCGGCGTGGCCATTGTAGTTGCCGTCCCAGTCCCGGATCCACTCCGTGGCGGTAATGCCGAGGGGACCGAAGAGGTGCTCCTCAGCGAAACTCATGAGGTCGGTCCCGGCAGCACGGGCCACGACCATGCCGGCGATGTGGGTGGAGAGGTTGCTGTAGTCATAGCCGGTACCGGGAGCGCGTATCAGCGGGATATCGGCGAGATAGCGGGTACGGAAGCCGCCGTAGAGCAGCTCGAAGAGCTCATCACCCGACTCCTCCCAGGGGTAGCCGGCCCGCATCTGTAGCAGGTGCTCCAGGGTGATCTGCTCCTTGGCCGGGTCGTATACCTGCCGGCTGAGCAGGGGGAAGAAGTCAAGCATGGGGCTCTGCACCGAGGGAATGAGGCCCTTGTCGATGGCAATGCCGGCAAGGGCGGAGGTAAAGCTCTTGGTGACAGACTGCAGCCTGGCCGGCGTGTCGGCAGCGGCTCCGCGGTAGTACTTCTCGGCAATGAGGTACCCGTCCTTGATGATGAGGAGGCTGTGGATGCTCTCCAGCTTCCCGGCATTGACGTAGAGGCGCTGGATGGATACCGGGTCCAGGCCCACTGCTTCCGGGGCTGCCGTCTCCCATGCTCCGCCGGCCTGGGGCGAGTAGTCCACCTCGGGCAGGCTGATGCTGGCACAGGAGTCGCACCCGAGCATGATGACGGCGGTAAGGAGGATCAGGCCGATCTGGGGTATTCTGTACGGTATCTTGTCTGGTTTCATGGAAAGCCTCGCATAATATAATACTATTGTGTATATACAATATACACAATATAGGACAACGATCCATTCCTGTCAAGCAAAACCCCGGAAAAAACGAAAAGATATGTATGCTGGTACGAAGCTTCCATCCCTGCCTGCCCGCTGACCAGATTACAGAAGCATGGGGATGGGTACAGGGCCCAATGTGCATGTGGGTTAGCTGGAGATGCATATATACCGGGAAAGGCATACAATGGATCGCGGGAGTCCTGCTGCAACGGTTATTACCTGAACACTATGCGGTCACTCCGTGTCAGCCTTCAATACTACATGTGAGGGTATTGGATACTTGCTGTATGGAGGTGAACAGGGATAGTGCAGTCAATTATAAGCGACAACTCCGATGATATTGCAATAAAATCGTCGGAGCATATGTTGAAATTATGCATATAATCCGGTAACATAGTATCAATGTATGATCGAATACTGGATGTGCAGGATATCATCCATAAAAAATCAATTTTCCTTTTCGGACCCCGCAGTACCGGGAAAACTACATTGCTCCGTAATCAATTTAATTCTGACGCAATAATTAACTTGCTGCGAAGTAAGACACTGCTGACATTATCAGAAAATCCGTCCCGCATTCGTGAGATGGTAGCTGCAATTGGTCAAACAGGTAACGTTATTGTGATAGATGAAATCCAGAAACTGCCGGAACTTCTGGACGAAGTCCATGACCTCATAGAGACAATAAGCCTGCGATTCATTCTCACAGGATCAAGTGGAAGAAAACTGAAACGTTCAGGAGTAAATCTGCTGGCAGGCAGAGCCTGGCAGTCAAATCTGTTTCCACTGGTATCGGCTGAAATACCTGATTTTTCATTGGATCGTTATCTGTTGTATGGAGGCTTGCCTCAGGTATACGGTTCTGATTATCCGGTAGAGGAGCTGGATGCATATATTGATACCTACTTGAGAGAGGAGGTCAAGCAGGAAGCCTTGGTACAGAACTTTGTCCACTTTTCAAGGTTCCTGAATATTGCCTCTACGGTGAATACTGAACAGTTGAACTATGCCAATGTTTCAAGAGATACAGGTGTTCCTGTTACTTCGGTACGGGCATACTTTGAAATTCTTACAGACACATTTGTTGGATTTATGCTTGAACCATGGAGGGCTTCACATAGGAGGAAGGCGATTGCAACGTCAAAGTTCTATTTCTTTGATGTCGGCGTGGTCAATTACCTGAAGGGTGTGGAGAGTATTTCTGAAAGGAGTTCTGAATTCGGCATTGCCTTTGAGCACTTCATAGCTATGGAATTACGAAGTTATCTGTCATATCGGCGGATTAAAAAGAAACTTATGTATTGGCGAACCAGGACTGGCTATGAGGTTGATTTCCTGGTTGGAACTGAAGCGGCAATTGAAGTGAAATCATCTGAGAAGATAACTGATAAGCACCTTAAAGGGTTACGTGCCCTAGCCGAGGAAGATGTGTTCGATAAGCTGATTGTTGTATCCTGCGATGAAGTGGAGCGCCAGACAGATGACGGCATAACTGTCATGCACTGGAAATCTTTTCTGGGCAAACTGTGGAACGATACCCTGCTTACAGTATCCCGCAGGTAACCGTACTGCAGGAATATTGACTGGTTGTATTCCCGCCAGTGTAAGAGATGCTATCGATGCAGCAGGCAGGCATGTCAGTACAGTATGCCGTATCGCGATCATCATGCTGCATACATGCTCACAGATCGAGAAAAAGTGTTTCCTCCCGATCGGGTTGATCAGTGAAGCAGGCTCAATAATATCGACTATGCTTCAGCACACTGTGCGATGCTGTGCTGGTCCGGTATCCCAAGAGGTCCGGTTATGATGCAAACCAAAACAGTGACCCTCCGTTATGGCGCTCAATCCTGCACGATTCTGGTATGCACGAAACGGCACTCAGGGCTGTCCCAGAGCGTCGAGGCTGCTTCCAGGTGATAGCCCAGGGCTTCTGCAAAGGCTGCAAAGGGGTTGATGCAAAAGAGGTCGCACGGTCTCTCTGTTCCCAGTTTCTTTGCGAGGGCACAGAGCAGGCAGGTGGTGGTTGTCGCTTCCGCACTATCCTCTTCGGTGAATTTCCATGCCGCGCAGCCGAATATGGCCGAGAACTTTGTGTAGAGCTCAGGGAGCTCGCTGATCCCCAGCTGTTTGAGCTGCCCTGCAGCGCTCTGCTGTTGCAGGGCCTGCTTCTCCCTCCTCACCTCTTCGAGTATGCCGTGCTTCCCGTAGTGGTGTACGGCATCAACGAGGGCGTTTGCGTAGAATAGCTTGAGCAGTCTGTTGGTATCCTGTTCCATCGTATCTCCTCCCTGTAGGTTTCTCTACGCTATGTATAGCCTATGCCCTCCTATCTGTGTATGATGAAATATCATCAATTTTCATGGGGTCGGATGTGAAACCTTCGGAATATCTGGAAGCCCTGTCAGCCTACAGGGTCGATCCTGCCAGGACAGATCACAGTAAACTCACTGCCCTGCAGCCCTTCCTGATGCTGCTCGACAGTGTCGAGAAGAGCTCCATTGCCCTCTTCGACATGGCGACGATGGGGTATGCCTTTCTCACTGCCAATTTCAGGTACCTGCTGGGGAGCGGGGAAACAGCACAGGGATCTCCCGATATGCCCTATCTCTTTTCACGGATGCATACCGATGACCGGGAGCTCTTCCTTGATACCAGCATACAGAGCTTCAGGTATCTCAACTCACTGAGCAGAGAATCCCGGAAGGAGTACCGGACCTGCCAGGACTTCCGGATCCGGAGGGAGGACGGGAAGTGGATTCGGCTGATTCAGCAGATGCTTGTCATTGAGCTTGATGAGGATGGCAATATCTGGCTGGTGCTGATTGTCAACGACCTCTCCCCGGTACGTGACCAGTCGATTCCGGGACGGCGGTTCATGGAGCATATCCCGCCAAAACGGCGGGTGCTCTTTCCTGCATCGGAGGCAGCAGCCCCGTCCCCGCTTACGAAGCGCGAGCTGGAGATCCTCGGGCTGGTATCGCACGGGTACCCAAGCAGCGATATCGCCGACTTTCTCGGGATCAGCGTCGTAACGGTCAACAACCACCGTCAGAACATTCTCTCTAAGCTGGGTGCCGCGAATTCAGCCGAGGCGGTGAGCTACGCAACAACTCTCGGGCTGATGGGCTGAAGGGACGCGGCACAGTAAGAGGGTAGGTGTGAGCACGGAGCAGGTCACTGTTCAGGCGGGCGTAATGAGCGTAAGCCTGGGATAATGATAACGCATGCGCTTTGGATCATGGGTTATCAGGGGAAGGGCGCGGAATGGATGTTAAAAAATAACCAGCATATAGATTTATATTCTATATGCTGGCTAATATTTGTTGAAAAGTGCTCCGGCATATGATATAGTGTCCCTGTCATGGCAACAGCAACCAATTGATAAGGAACCACATGCGGATGGAGAGATTACTGTTTCAGACAAAACTGCCCTATTTTACGACTCCTTACCTGCTCAGTCTCTATGCAGGGTACAAATCTCCCAGGGATAAGATAAAACTGCTGGTAAAGAACGGGGATCTTGTGCACATCAGGCAAGGCCTCTACATACTTGGTGCAAGTTACGGTAGAGCATACTCCCCTGAAGTATTATCCGGAATGATCTATGGCCCATCTGCTGTTTCTCTTGAGTATGCCCTATCCTTTCATGGGATAATCCCTGAAAGGGTTGAAGAAGTAACCTGTATCTGTTTCAAAAGGGATAAACGATACAACACTCCTGTCGGGCGATTCAGCTACAGGTATCTCCCGGTGGAAAAGTACACATGCGGTATCAGCTATAGGAGAACTGACCTTGGTAATTTCTTCATTGCCAGTCCTGAAAAGGCATTATGCGACAAGGTCTATTTCAGCCCGGTACTGGAGCAACGGGATTTTCCGGAGTACCTGCTCTCTGATCTGCGTGTTGCCAGGGAACAGTTGAAGAGATTTGACATTGCCCAGTTGTCCCATCTGGCTCAAGTATATAAACGGAAAAACTGCCAGTATCTGCTGCAGACTGTAACCAGGTTTCAAATGGAGAGGGAGTGACCACATGCACCAGGCTATTACCGACATGCTGTATCCGTATAAGTGCCAAACCCCGGCTGATTACAAGAATGCCCTGAAAGAGATCATTCAGCAGATTGTGCTGCTGGGGTTGTCAAGGCAGGGGTTCTTTAACAGGGCGGCCTTCTACGGTGGTACAGCATTACGCATCGGACACGGACTGCAGCGGTTCTCCGAAGATCTGGATTTTACATTGCTGTCTCCGGATCCGGATTTCCTGCTGGGTCCATATCTCAAGGGGATTGAAGAGGAGTTGCTTTCGTATGAATTGCACTTCTCAGCCCACAGTGCAGTAAAGAGCGGGAATACACCCATCAAGTCAGTTTTTATCAAAGGCAATACGCTGGCAGTGCTGCTTTCCATATCAGATACAAAGATACACACTTCCGGGACTCATAAAAACGAGTTGCTGAAGATAAAACTGGAAGTTGACACAGATCCCCCGAACCCATCTGGAAATAGTGAAACACTGTTTCTCACGAACCCGATCCCGTTCAGCTATAGGATTCTCACCCTGGAATCGCTCTTTGCCGGGAAGCTGCATGCAATAGTCTGTCGTAATTATCCCAGTGGCCGTGTAAAGGGGAGAGACTTCTATGATTTTATATGGTACATGAAAAAGCGGGTAACTCCGGACATTTCCTATCTGGAGGCAAAGCTCAGGCAGAGTGGGGTCATAGAGGAATACCAGGTGCTGACCATGGATATGATACGAGATTTGATCACGGAAAGAATTGCTGCCATAGACTTCACTGAGGCCAGGAAGGATATTACCCCGTTCATCAAGGATGATTTTGAAGTGGCTGTATGGTCCCGGGAATTCTTCATGCCCCTGGTACAGAGTCTTACGGATTTGTACTGAGCACCGATGAAAGTCAGCACCGGATGAACAGAGCAGCAGACATATATCAGTCTGAGAGAGTTGGTTAGGCAATAGCCAATTGCAGCCTATTTCAACGGTTAATCTGGAGTTATGAGCGTAAGCCTGGGATAATGATAACGCATGCGCTTCGGATCACGGGTTATCAGGGGAAGGGCACGGACTGCGGCATGGGCCCCGATAAAGAAATCGGGCAGGGGAGCGGTTCTCTTACCTCCCAGTTTGCGGTATGCCGCATAGGCCTTTCCTGCCAGGAAGGCAGCCTCCCCAGGGATCGGCTCGATGACAACTCCCATCCCTTTCAGGATGGCCGAGATCTTCTCTATACGTGAGAAGGCCACAGAAATTTCAGAGAAGACTATCGGGTTTATCATCAGCTGCCCCTGTCGCTCTGCCGCAGCAAGCTGCTCTACTGACCAGGTTTTCCAGGTCGGGTCATTGGTGAAGAGATCGAGCAGCACGCATGAATCAATGAAGGTCCCCCGGCGGATTTCAGGCATCTTCCCCCCTGGTCAGCTGCATGATCTCTTCTGTTGAGAGCCTGATATCGGCAGTTCCGCTGAACTGCTCAAAGTGTTCGGTGCTCTTCGGGCGGGGTATGAGCAGGATTTTCTCATCCTCACAGACGAAGTCCACCTCCGTATCAGCGGTGATATGAAACCGCTCCCTGATATCCCTGGGGATAGTAACCTGTCCCTTACTGGTTACATGCATAGTAATACCTCTTACGGTAAGAGTATTACTAATAATGCATACTGTCAATCTCTCGCCCGCGACTTGCCATGGCAGAGGTCCTTGCGTGTTGTGCAATTACAATACCACATGGTGAGTAAGAAGTCCTGATTGTACCACAGAACAGTCTCGGAGAATGTCACGGGACTGTAGAGACCTCTGCAAGGGCAGCAAAAAATTAGGATAATTAAGAAAATTTATCGGATTGCCTTCGAAATTCCGGGAAGTTATGATTTTCATAAATACCGGTGTTAATACGCAACTGATAACAAAGGAGATGTCATATGAAGAAAATTATGCTCATTGTTGTGTGTATTCTGGTCTCTTTCGGCGGAGCGCTGCTTGCTGCTGGGCAGGAGGATGAGAGCGCTGCTGTGGGAGCGGATGGTCTCAGGGATGTAACCATCGGACTTTCCTGGAATGTGAAGGACGATGCCTTAATAGTTGCCTGGGAAGATTATATGGTTGAATACAGCAAGGAATACGGGAAAGAGAACGGTCTGGACATTGATTGGATAATCAACGTCGCCGACAGGGATCCGTCCCGGCAGAATGCAAATATTGAGGACCTGATTGTCCAGAATGTCGACCTGATCATCACGCGAGCTGAGGATGGTGCAACCATTGGTTCAGGTATCAGGGCAGCAAAGGAGGCGGGAATTCCCGTTATCACCTTTGACCGTGAATCTAAGACAGAGAAACCGAATGCTCATGTAGGCGGTGATGGCTTTGGCATGTCGTACGATGGTGGTGTCGAGTTTGCGAAATTCCTTAAAGAGGAAGGCGTGAAAGCCAAAGTCATTGAGCTTCATGGCGATATGAAGGACCAGAATGCCATAGATTTCCACAATGGATGGGCAAAGGCCGAGGAGGAGTATGGTCAGTGGGAAACTATCGTAACGATCCCCACTGAATGGAAGCCCGAGAAATATGCAAGCGGTCTTACCAATGCCCTGCAGAGCCATCCGGAAGCAGACGCCATCTATGTGCACTCTGATTTCGCGATGGATGCTGTACGATCAGCTCTTGAAAAGGCAGGCAGATGGCATCCCTATGGTGAAGAGGGACATATGTACATATACTCCAATGTTGCTGCCACGGCTGCCCTTCCGGCAATCAGGGGAGGATACATTGATGTAACCGGTGTGTGGGATGCCTATTACCATGCTATTGAGTGTGTGAAGGTAGCTGTCAGGCTCCTGAATGGTGAACAGATGGACAATGCTATGTTCAAAGTACAGAACAGGGTAATCAATCCTGAAACTGTCGACAAGGCCGAAAAAATTTGGTCAAGAGATTACGCAAACTGAGATAATAGAGATTAGTTGCGGCAGATTCCAGAGCGGATCTGCCGCATGCTATATATCAAGGAATTACTGTTATGGTTCATCAATCAACCGTAGTACATAAGTACCCTGCACTGGTTTTGCGGCTGAAATCAGTTCTCGATTCCCCGTTGCTTGTTTTTGGAATTCTTGCAGTAATATTATCCCTTGCCGTACCCAATTTCCTTTCTTTACGCAACATTGTTAACCTCTTAACACAGTCCTCCGCAATCGGCTTGATGGCCCTTGGGATGACATTCGTGCTCATATTGGGCGGTATTGATCTTTCAATACCGGCTAATATGGCTTTCAGTGGGATACTAGGGGCAATTATCATGCGTGACATGGGTACTCCAGTTCTTGCATGTATTGTCATGGTTATTGTCAGTACTGCCGTTGGAAGTTTTAACGGCTTTGCAGTTGCAAAGCTTCGGATGATCCCCTTCATAGTTACCCTTTCAATGCAGGCTATCCTGATGGGCTGCTCAATCTGGATAACCAATAACGACAGTGTGTATAATCTGCCTGAGGTCTTCTCGGATACAATACTCTACAGAATAGGCATACTTCCCGTACCAGTCTTTGTTCTGCTGGTAGTAACTGTAATTACTCAGCTGATTTTGAAAAGAAGCTTCTATGGCAGATGGATATACTATGTCGGCATAAACAGGGATGCTGCCAGGGTAAGCGGTATTCCGGGGGACCTTGTCACATTCTCAGGCTATGCCCTCTCCGGCTTCTTTGCCGGATTGGCTGCCGTGATAGTAACAGCCCGGCTTAACTCAGCTTCGGCAACCATGGGCTCCGAAAACATTGTCCTGGATATTGTCAGCTCTGCAGTAGTCGGGGGAGTAAGTATCTATGGCGGAATCGGTACGGCAGCCGGTGCAGTTGTCGGTGCAATTTTCATTACAGTAATATCAAACAGCATGAATCTGCTGCATGTTCCCTACTATCTGACTCTGGTTATCAAGGGTGCTGTAATCATTGGCGTAGTAGGAATTGGATCAATTCGTTCAATAGGGCGGTCTGATAATGGGTAACTGCTACCTTTCCATGAAGAATATCTCGAAGAGCTTCTCGGGAACCCAGGTACTGGACAATATAAGTCTCGAAGTGGACGAGGGACAGGCGCTGGCGCTTATGGGTGCGAACGGAGCCGGAAAGAGCACCTTGATGAATATACTCGGAGGTGTAGTCGAGCCGGATCAGGGAGAAGTGCTGATTGGCGGGAAGCAGACAAGGATCCACAGTGCCGCAGCTGCGGAGAAGGCTGGTATCGGGTTCATACATCAGGAGCTGGCACTCTGCCATACGATGAGTGCCGCCGAGAACGTCTTTCTCAGCAAGCTCCCAATGAAGGCTGGGTTGATTGACAGGACGTACATTGAGGAAGAGACCAGGAAGGTATTACGTAACTTCGGATGTGATCTGGATACAGGGAAGAAGGTCCAGAATCTGAGTGCCGGTGACCGGCAGCTCATCGAAATTGCCCGAGCCCTTATCAGTGACGCGAAGATCCTCATATTTGATGAACCCACCTCATCACTGGCTGTGGCTGAGAAGGAGAGGTTCTTTGAGATAATTGAGTCCCTAAAGCGGGACAACAGGGTAATCATCTACATAACCCACTTCCTCGACGAGATATTCAACTTCTGTGATACAGTTCAGGTATTGAGAAACGGGCAGACAGCAGGCCAGGGGACAATTACCGACTTCGATCACCACAGGATAGTGAATCTCATGGTTGGGGATCTCCAACTCTCCGCTGACAAGAAGCGGGACTTCAGGAGCGCGGATATGATACTGCGCGCTGTGGATATCTGCAGGGCTGATGTGCTGCATAATATTAGCTTCGACCTGCACAGGGGGGAAATCCTTGGGCTATGGGGCCTGATGGGTTCAGGCAGAACTGAGGTGGTCAGAGCCCTCACGGGTCTGGACAGGATTGAATCAGGAAGAGTCGAGATCAATATTAGCGGCAAACTAAAGCCGGTAGCTCCCAAAAAGGTTAAGAAATGGGTTGGCCTCATCACGGAAAACAGGAGAGAGGATGGCCTGTTTATCACCCTGCCGGTCAGGGAGAATATCTCATCCGCTACCCTGAGGACGATGCTGAAGCACGATCACTTCTCTATAGATCGAGCAGCAGAAGCTCAGAAGGCTCAGGAACAGGTTGAGCTTCTCGATATCAAGGTAACAGGCATAGAACAGCAGGTAGGTACTTTGAGCGGCGGCAATCAGCAGAAGACAATCCTTGCCCGCTGGCTGACCAAGATGCCGCCAGTCTTACTTATGGATGAACCGACCAGGGGGGTGGATGTAGGGGCAAAAAGCGAGATACACAGCCTTGTCAAGAAACTGGCCTCCGAAGGCTTCAGCATTCTGGTGATCTCTTCGGAAGTAGATGAAATTATGGAGCTGAGTGACCGGTATCTGATTATCAGCGAGGGAGAAATTGTGAAAGAGCTTCCGGGCGATGCCACGCAGAATGAGCTGATGCTCTGGGCAGCAAAGGCCAAATGCGGAGATCAGGAGTAGATTATGGGTACCCCAAGAGCTGCACATATGACCAGGAATATCCTGGTGAATTACGGCTTCTACATTATTTTCGTCCTGCTCCTCTTTTTCTATTCAGTGAGCACGAAAAGTTTCTTCACCGTAACAAACTTCATGAACATGCTCCATGATGCTGTTCCGCTGATGATCATTTCAACAGGGATAGCAATGGTGATACTATCCGGGCAGATAGATATCTCAGTCGGCTCAATAGCGTTCCTGGCAAACTGTGTTGGCATGGTGCTGCTGAT
>CAZSBC010000046.1:0-19458 GCA_964605195.1 uncultured Spirochaetales bacterium
TGGCCTGTCAGTTGGTTCCGCTCCCATCAGTGAAATCACGAAAACCGATATTATCAGGATGATGGTTGGGCGCGAACTGAAAAATCTCTTCCCCTACCAGAATCATATGCGCGGCAGGAAATTGCTTGAAGTGAAGCATTTCTCGGTGCAGGATCCGGATAACCATGATCGCAACCTGATAGATAACGTCAGCCTGGAAGTATATGAAGGCGAGATCCTGGGAATCAGCGGTCTGATGGGTGCCGGACGTACCGAGCTGTTCACCAGCATCTACGGGGCCTTTCCGTCAAAAAAGACCGGTCAGGTATTCATCAACGACGTGGAAGTCAAGATACAGAGTCCTGTGGATGCCCTGCAGCATGGCCTGGCCCTGGTATCGGAGGACCGCAAGAAATATGGTCTGGTGCTGGGAATGGATATAAAGGAGAATACCACCCTGGCATCGTTGCAAACCATCTCCAGGCTGGGGATCATTGATAAGAACGATGAGATCTACAGGACTGCAGACTTGATCGAGAAACTCAAGACAAAGACCTGGGGTGTCGAGGAGAAGGTGAAGAATCTCAGCGGCGGTAATCAGCAGAAGGTTGTCCTGCAGAAAGCCCTGCTTACGAAACCGCAGATCCTCATCCTGGATGAACCGACCCGAGGAATTGATGTGGGTGCGAAGTTCGAGATATATAAGATAATGAACCAGCTTGTTCAGGATGGTGTCACGATCATCATGATCTCATCGGAACTGGAAGAGATCCTCGGTATGAGTAACCGGATCCTCGTGGTCTGCCAGGGTAAGATACATGGTGAATTCACCGCTGAAGAGGCAACTCAGGAAAAGATCATTCAAGCTGCAATTGGGGGTTGACGATGCAGAAGTCCAAGTTCAATACAAAAAATATCGATTTGCGGAACTATGTAATGATTGGGGCTTTGCTCATAATCTGGATAATGTTCTCAATTTTTACCGATGGTAAATTTCTTCTGACAAGGAACATATCGAACCTTACCCGTCAGATGGCCATTGTCGGTGTCCTTGGCATCGGGATGGTGCTGGTCATCATAACGGGGAATATCGACCTCTCTGTCGGGTCGCTGATGGGGGCCCTGGGAGGCCTTGCTGCCGCCCTGCATATCTGGAATGGTCTTGGGGCCTACTGGACAATACTGGTTGTCCTGCTTGGGGGCCTGCTTGTCGGGCTTATCCAGGGCTCGATCATCTCCTATCTGAGAGTCCCGGCCTTCATTGTAACCCTTGGAGGGCTGTTGATATTCAGGGGGGTGCTGCTTGGGATCACCAAGGGCATTTCCATAGCACCGTTTGTTGAATCGTATAAAATCTATGGGCAGGCCTATGTCTCGGTGCTTTGGGTGTGGATTCTGGCTGTCGCGGCCTGTCTGGTGATCATTGCCATGAATACTAATAAGCGGCGGTCGAGAATGAAGTACAAGTTCAAGGTCTCCTCCTTTGCAGCATTCATCAGGACCAATGTCATAATCTGCCTGGTCATCCTTGGGGTAGCCTATATCCTCAACGATTACCGCGGATTGCCCGTGCCGGTTCTGATCATGCTGATCCTTGTCGTCATCTTCACATTCATTGCCGAGAAGACAACATTCGGGAGAAGCATCTATGCCATGGGCGGCAACTTCGAGGCATCGCTTTATTCCGGTATCAAGGTAAGACGGAATCTGGTTATCGTGTATATGCTCAATGGCATGATGGCTGCCATAGCCGGTATCATTCTCTCGGCCCGGCTGAATGCCGGCACACCGACTGCCGGTATGAATATGGAGCTGGATGCCATTGCGGCTGCAGTAATCGGTGGGGCCAGCATGAGCGGAGGGTCCGGAAAGGTTACCGGAGCAATTATGGGGGCCTTTTTCATGGCGTCAATCGATAACGGCATGAGCATGATGAATGTCGATGCCTACTGGCAGTACATCGTGAAAGGCCTGATCCTGGTAGTGGCTGTATGGTTTGATATCTATTCGAACGAAAAATCAAAATAGCGGCATAATTGTCTGAATACGGAGAATACTATGGGAAGAAAAGTGAAAATGGGTGTGCTAGGCACCGGAAAGATCGGAAGGCTTCACCTGGACAGCCTAGTCAACTATGTTCCTGATGCTGAGGTTGTGCATGTTGTCGATCCCTACATCTCAGAGGAGACGGTTGCCTGGCTGCACGGACATGGGGTAACGGCAATAGATACCGATTCCGAAAGGCTGTTTTCAAACCCTGAGGCAGAGGCAGTTCTGATACTGACTCCAACGGATACGCATGCGGAGCTGATTGTCAAAGCTGCCCGCTCTGGCAAGCATATTTTTTGCGAGAAACCGGTGGATTTTGATCTGGATAAGATTATCTCCGCCCTGCGAGAGGTCAGGGAGGCCGGGGTGAAGTTCCAGATTGGATTCAACCGCAGGTTTGACCACAACTTTAAGCGTATGCGGGAGATCGTGGCCTCGGGCAAGATCGGAGATCCGCATATCACCAAGATATCATCCCGAGATCCGGCTCCGCCCCCTATGGAGTATGTCAAGTCATCAGGCGGAATCTTCATGGATCAGATGATCCATGATTTCGACATGATTCGCTACCTTACCGGCAAGGAGGTGGTATCTGTCTTCTCCCAGGGCAGTGTGCAGATAGATGATGAGATCGGCAGGCTGGGGGATGTGGATACAGCTGTTGTCACGCTGCAGTTTGCAGACGGAACTATCGGTGTCATTGATAACTCACGTCAGGCTGTCTACGGCTATGACCAGCGGGCTGAAGTGTTTGGGTCCAAGGGCTGCTGCATGACTGATAATGATACGGATACCCGTGTTTCGGTTGTAACCACCGAGGGAATGGTATCTGATATCCCACCATACTTCTTCCTGCAGCGCTATTTCCAGGCGTATGTCGATGAGATGAAGAGTTTTGTCGGGGATCTGCAGGCGGATAGGGACCCGGCTTGCGGTATTGTCGATGCCATACGTCCTGTTGTCATTGCAAAGGCGGCAACACAGTCCCAGAAAACAGGGCTGCCGGTAAAACTTGCTGAAATACTAGATGAATCTGCAATTGCTGATGTGGTAAAGTGACTGGCTGAAGGCTGCACAGATAGAGGATATAAAGAACAGGGTATAGGTATACCAAAGGTATACCTATGGTATCGGATATGATTACTTGGAGGTATATATGAGCGAAAAATGGACTATTCCCCCCACCGGCGGACATATGGAGCGACCGACAGGCCTGTATTATCAGACGATGAACGGGCACCAGATTGAAGAGCGCCTGAAGACCAGCGATATGCTGATACTACCCATCGGCAGCACAGAAAACCATGGCAAGAATGCATGTTCAGGGGAAGATACGTTCCTCGTGACCAGGCTTGCGGAGGCTGTGGCTCAGAAGACCGGATGCACCATTGCCGAACCTATCTGGTATGGGTCACATCCCTTTCACCATCTCGGTATGCCCGGTACCATCGTGATTCCGGAAGAGGACCTGGCAGCCTATATCAGGGCAGTCATAGCGGGTTTCTGGAATTCGGGATTCAGGAAGATCATCCTGCTTAACGGACATGGCCAGGATTATGTGATTCCGGTGGCTATCCATCAGTTTGCCAAGAAATATCAGGTGCCGGCTGTACTGGTAAATGTAAACTGGTGGTTTGTCATTCCGGAGTATCTGCGTGATAAGGCCCATGGCGGAATCTTTGAAACCCCGTTTATCCATGCCGATGAGGTGGAGACTTCATACTCCATGGCGCTTTTCCCGGAGCTCATCGACCAGCAGTATGCCGAGAAAACTACGCCCCCGCGGATTTTCCCAACCGGGCATATCAATAAATCGGGTTCCGTCTACAAGGAGGAGTCCCCGATTGATTTCTGGTGCCAGGTAGGTGCTTCCGCGATTGAGGTCAAGGCTACCCCTGAGGGTGTCGTGGGTGACGCGACCCTGGCTGATCCTGAGAAGGCCCGCCCGGGTGTCTATGCCATGCTTGATTACCTTGAGAAGCTGATCAATGATATCATGGAGATGTACCCGGCCGGTACCCTGCCGCCTATAGAAATGATGAGCATGCGTGACAGGAAAGAGGTGGAAGATGTCCTGAAAGGGCCGCTTAACGGCGGAAAGCATCTCTATACTCTTGGGTATCCTACGTAGGTTGCTTTATGAAAGTGATAGCGAGTGTGACTCCCAATGCAACTAGATTCGGCCCGCTGCTGTACCCTGGTGAACTTGAGCGCGGCATAGCCGAACTCGCGGAAATCGGGTATGACGGCATAGAGCTGAGTCTGAGGACGGTACATGATATTGATGCACCGGCCCTCTACAGGCAGCTGGAAAAGCATGACATGACCCTTGTCTCGATAGCCACCGGGCAAAGCTATCTGGAAGACGGCTATTCGCTGTATGACAGTGACCCGGCTGTCCGTGCCAAAACCGTAGAGCGGATAGCAGCCTTTGTTGAGCTGGTTGCCCCGTTCAGCGGGGCTGTCATCCTCGGTGGAATCAAGGGAAATCTGTCGGATGGTGATCAGGCCGGTCAGCGCTCCGGAGGAGATGCGGCAATTGATGCATGTCTTGAGATTGCCGAGAAATCTCGGGTAACCCTTCTTCTGGAGGCTATCAACCGCTATGAGACCAACCTGTTCAATACCGTCGAAGAGTGCAGAGTTTTCATTGAGCAGCGCAATACTGAGTATCTCAGGATTCTTCCTGATACATTTCATATGAATATTGAAGAGGTCTCGCTTAGGGAGTCATTGGATTCGGCAGCTCACGTTATCGGGGCAATCCACTGTGCTGACAGCAACAGGCTGGCACCCGGAATGGGGCACATTGACTTCGCCGCAGTGCTGAAAAATGTTGCAAAGTATGATTCACTGATCTATCTGGGTGTTGAGGTGTTGCCGCTTCCCGACAGTAGAAGGTGTGCCGAGACAGCCTTTGCTGAGATTACAGCCTGTTTACGTGATTAAGGAGAGTATGATGAGAGCATTTTATGTTGAAGCTGATTGGGCTCCGAAAGAGGGGTACAAACTATCCCAACGGGAAAAAGAGACAAAGCGGTCTGCCCGTGGGAATTCCATCTGGAAGAATATCCGTGGTTCTGTCACAGACCGGCCGGAGCCGGAGATCCGGGATAACCAGGTGCTGCTCAAAGTGGGGGCTGCTGGTATTTGCGGAACGGATGCCCATCTCCTGCAGATGGATGAGGATGGGTATACGAAGTATGACGGCCATTCAAAGTATCCGATTATCACCGGGCATGAGTTCTCAGGGGAAGTGGTCGCGACCGGTAAGGCGGTCAAACGTCTGAAGGTCGGGGATCTCGTTGGAATAGAATCAATGCACTGGTGCGGTGAATGCGATGCCTGCAGAACCGGCATGTTCAATCAGTGCCAGATGCTTGAAGAACCCGGACTTACCTATGACGGCGGATTCACCGAATACGCCGCTGTTCATGAGAAATACTGCTATCTCCTCAATGATATCGTGAATTACTATGACGGAGATACGAGGGCTGCCTTTGAGCTGGGAGCGATGATCGAACCGGTGGGGGTTGCCTACAACGGCCTCTTTGTCCGGGGAGGGGGACTCCGCCCCGGAGGGCATGCTGTGGTTTTCGGTATGGGACCAATCGGCCTGGCAGCAGCAGCTCTGCTGAAGACTAGCGGGGCGGCGAAGCTTATCTGTTTCGAGACGACGAAGGAGCGGCAGGCACTTGCTGAAAAGATGGGTGCCGATTATGTATTCAACCCCATTGAGTTGTCAGAACAGGGTGTCGATGCCGGTGAGATGCTGATGGACCTGACTAACGGGAAGGGGGTAGCCCTTTTTGCGGAGTGCGCGGGAGCTACTAATGCAACCTATCCGGTGATGGCCGGGGCTCTGGCAATCGGGGGCAAGACGATCCAGATTGGGCATACCATCGGCAAGACGACCGTGGATCTCTATCCCTACCAGTTCAAGGCAGGGATGATCAGTGGATCAAACGGACAGTCAGGCCAGGGGATTTACTCGGATGTCATTGCGCTCATGGCAAGCGGACGTATCGATATGCGGAAGATGGTAACTTCACGAGTACCTCTGGAGCAGATAGAGGAAGGGATCCAGCTTGCCGGTAACAGGGTAGCCGGTAAAGTGCTGGTAAGTACCGAGTATACTGAGATAGTACACACATAAGGAGAGTGATATGAAAGCGAATATAGCATTTTTACATGGTCCCGGAGATCTCCGGGTAGAGTCGGTTGAGCTTCCCGCCCTCAGGGAAGATCAGGTGCTGATCAAAATGCATGCCGTCGGAATCTGCGGGTCAGATGTCGAGTGTTTCGAAGGGGCTTCTGCCGAAGGGCGCTATGACATCGCTCCCTATACTCCCGGGCATGAATGGGCTGGGGAGGTTGTTGAGATTGGAAGCGCTGTGACCAGTATTACAGTCGGCAACAAGGTAACCGGCGACTGTGTCATGGCCTGCGGCAAATGTGCCAACTGCAAGAAGGGTCTGATGCCTTCCGCATGCCTGAACATGCGAGAACTGGGATTCAGGCCCGACTCTCCCGGGGCCATGGGTGAGTATATGATCCTTGAGGAGGAGTATACTCATGTCATTCCCGATGACTGGCCTTATACCATGGGAGCCTGGGTAGAGACGTTTTCGGTTGGATACTGGGGGCTTTGGGGCAACGGCGGGTATCTTGATGCCAGTGATGATGTGGTCATCCTTGGTGCCGGGCCTATCGGTCTCTCGGCAGCCATGACAGCCAAGGCATCCAATGCCAAGGTTATTGTCATTGATCCGCTTGAAAGCAGGCGCCAGACAATCCTTAAATACGGGGCCGATGAGGTCGTTGATCCGGGTGAGGGGAATCTTGTCGAGAACATCAGGGCACTCACCGATGGGAACGGGCCCTCTGTGATTGCCGAATGTTCAGGCAATGACAAGGGTATTGCATCGGTATTCGATATTGCCGGGCACAGCTGCAGAGTAGGATTTGTCGGCCACTCCATCGGGAGACTGGTGCCTGCGGAGCTCGGCAAGGTGATATGGTCCAATCTAAGAATTGTCGGGTCCGGCGGAACCCAGACGTTCATGCCACGAACTATCAAGTTCCTGTCAAGGATAAAGGATTCCTATGATTTTGAGGCCCTGAACACCCACTACTTCTCATTTGATGCTATCCATGATGCCTTTGATGTTGCCTGCCATGATAAAGCCAATGCCAGGAAAGTTATGATTACTTTTAACTAAAGTGTAGTGTTATTTGGGAATCCTCCTTTCCTTTTTGGAACAGAGGATTCCCATCTCTTCCTGAGGGAGGGCTTATGAAGTTTGCACTCAATGAGAATACGGTAATTGCCTGCGATCTCTCTGAATTCCTGCAGGCAAGTGCGGAAACCGGTTTTACAGCTGTGGAGCTGAGCTACCCAAAGGTGAAGGAGGCCCTGCGCTTCATTCCTGCAGATGCCGTCCGCCAGCTGATTGGGGAGCTTGGCCTGGAGATTCTCTCTCTCAATGCCTTTGAGGATGTCTTCCTTGTCCCGGAATCCGGCCTGGCTGCCGTTGAGACGGAGGCCAGGCTGATTGGAGAGCTCTGCACAGCAATCGGGTGCCCTGCAGTCATTCTTCCCTCAAGCCGCTGGTACAGCAGGTATGGTGAACTTCCTGGGGCAGATAAGCTCTACAGCCTCTATGGCAGCCGGCTTCTGCTGTTCAGGGGGATTTTCGCCGAGTACGATGTTGAACTCCTCTTTGAACCGATTGCCTATCCAGAATTCATCCTGGGCAGGGTTGAAGAGGTGAACAGGGTACTGAATCACCCTGAACTAAAGGGCCTGCGTATTGTCCCCGATATTCACAACCTGTTCAGGAATCGGCAGGGACCGCAGCAGTTACCGCTCTACAAGAATGCCATCGGGCTGTTCCATATCGATGACACGATTGCCGGTGATCTGGAGAAGCTTGATGTAGCCAGGGACAGGACATATCCGGGAAAGGGGGTTGCCAAGGCGGCTGAATGGGTTCGCCAGGCAATCATGCTAGGCTATTCCGGCTACTTCTCCCTGGAACTTTTCAATAAGAACCTGTATGCCTTGGATGCCCGTAGAGCCGCAGAGCAATGCATGCAGCAGCTCAAGGAATTTGAGCAGCAGGTATAGATTGATGCCAGTCCTTTCGCATATTCATCAAAGCTAGATAGTCTTAATCCACTGCTCAAGCTGGTGTCGCTTGCTGTCCCGAACATGCTTTCGCATAACCTCTTCAGCGGCTGATCCATCTCGCTGGTTGATGCATTTTACCAGCAGGGTATGCTCCTCCAGTGATTCATGAGCCCATTCACTGGTGTACTCGGTAAGCTGCAGAATCCGCGCAGTCTGATCAAAAATCGACCTGAGTATCTTTTTTAGCTGTTCGTTGTTACAGGCTGTGATGATGTAATGATGAAACTGGAAATCAATTTCCAGGGCATCTCTGAGCCTGTTTTCGTTGAACATATTTATGATCTCTTTATGCATTCTGTTCACATGCTCAAGTTTCTCGGGTGTCAGGGATTGGATGAACACTCTCACGGCAAGCGCTTCGAGCATTTCACGGATATCGTAGATTTGGGAGACCTGGTCATATGTCACCCTGGATACGAATGCCCCATACTCAGGAGTCAGCTCAACAAAGTTTTCATTGTACAGTTTACGAAGGGCTTCACGAATAGGTGTTCTGCTTGCCTGCAGCATTTCAGACAGTTTCCTTTCCGACAGTGGAGCTCCCTGCTTAAGGGTATTTTGAATGATCATAGATTTCATTTTTCGATATATCTCGTCAGATTTCAGCTCTCGCTTCCCCAGGATGTTTGGAGTTTCCATGTGTATTGTCCCTTGATATAATATACCATCAGTATACCAACTATTAGCACTTCTGTCCAACCATGGAGATAGTATTGCTCCGCTGAAGCAAATCCGGCATCCTGTAAATTTACAGAAGACCTGGAGGGGGCTGAAATGATGGAGTTTGCATATCCTGTCTGTTTCAGCAGGGGAAGCAGACCTAGGGTTTCGGTGCCTATATCGTAATTCAGCAGTAGCGGTTCAGGCGCTTGAAGAAGGCCGCCATCATGGATTGCGCATCTATCTTCGTCATCACGATGTGTTCCGGCCGGTTTGGGCTGGAAAAATCCCACTCTCCCGCTTCCGTGAAATACGGCATCGGCATTACCTTCCAGCTTCCCCAGGTGATGTCCTCCATGAATGCCACTGGGGCCATGTCCCAGATCTCCTTGTGCACTTTCCCTTTGGCCTGCATGTATCCGGAGAGGATTTCTGATAGGTAGGCTCCTATCTCCCCGGCAGGGGCGACGTGTCGCTGCAGGTCTTCTTCTGTGAGCAGCAGGGTGTGGGTAACGCTGTTTGTCGGGAAGCGGATCAACGGGACTCCCGATGCAAAGACGATACGAGATGCCTCCAGGTCACCGTAGAGATTGTACTCCCACTGTTTTTCATACCCGTATTCATTCCCGCCCAGCCAGATCAGCACCATCCCGGTAATTATATCGGGGGCCTGCAGGATAGCTGCCGCGATATTCGTCAGGGCACCGATTGCGATGACATATAGGGGTTTATCGACTGCGTTGCGTATACGGGAAATGAGATCCTTAACGGCAGGGCTGCTTTGTCCGGGATCTGCGGCCACAGTCTTGGAATTTCCCCGCAGTACCGGTGGGTTCTCTTCGAGCTGCAGCTTATCAAGGATGGCATGAATCTCCCGGTAACTCAGTTCCAGGCCCTCTTCAGGTTCCGGTCCTTCGGGGTGGGTGTACTGTGTCGCATAGAGGGCATCAACAACCAGTCTCCTGCTCAGAAGGGCAAAGGTCAGGGCAAACTGGTCATCAACTTCGTTGTTGGTGTCCGTATCTATCAGCACGCTGACAGGTCCCGAAGCTGGGAGGGTGAGTCTGGCTGCTCGTTCCGCGGTTGAAAGGGTGGGGACGGAAAACTCAGGTATGGTCATAACAACTCCTGGTTTGGCTGGCCCTGCAGGGCAGCCATCAGTTCTGGTATGGCTGGAGTATAGCAGATGCTGCGGGTTTTTTCTGCCTCTACAGCTCCGTCTAAAGATGCTTATGGTAGAATTTGCACTTACACGATGGCGGTTTCTCCTGCTACCATACCGGGAGTTACGATGTTCTTTGACGCATTGACAAGAAATGCACATATGCAAGCAAATTTGGACCTATGAAGTTCCACCCTGCTGTAATACCATGCATTCATAAGGATCTATACATATGAGCAGCATACATGAACATCCGGTAATCAGATTCTCTTCTGTTCTGCGGCAGTATGACTGCTGGTGGAAGCGATCACCAGGAAGCATCCTGCTCTTTCCCTATTTTCCCTGGTCCGTTCCGCTTGATCTTTCGGGCGGGACAGTTGAGGAGGCTGCCGGATTTCGCAATGCAGCTGATGAGAGTCTTGACAGGTTTCAGAGAACTGTACGCAGGCAACGCCATTGCGACGCATCCTACCCAACAGTCTCGGCCAGTCTCGGGGTGGGAAGTATTGCGGCGTTTCTCGGGTCTCCGGTCTCTTTCACGGGTGGCAGCGTATGGTTTCATCCGCGCTTCCCGTCCCTGGAGGAGACGGTGATCGATCTATCGCTGGGAGCCGATTGGCTTCAGTGGAGTCTTGATTTCACCAGAAGGGCTGTCGATGCTTCGGGTGGGTCCTACATTGTCTCAATTCCCGATCTCGGTTCAGCCGTTGATATCCTAACTTCCCTGGTGGGGCCACAGGAGCTGATGCTGGGCATGATCGACACCCCTGACCTTGTGCACAGCCTGCTGGAGCAGATTCACACTGCCTGGATAGAGGTGTATGAGCGTCACTATGAGATCGTCAGCAGTGAAAGCGGCTTCTCTGCAGCCACACTTGAGATACTTGGTTGGGGCAGGACCTGCAATGTGCAGTGTGATTTCTCAGCAATGATCTCTGAGGAGATGTTTGCGGAATTTGTTGTGCCGACTGTCACAGCTCAGGCAGCCTTTGTCGACAATGCCATGTACCATATTGATGGGCCGGATGCCCTGCGCCATGTTGACATGATCCTCCGGATGGAAGATGTGGCTGCCATACAGTGGTCTCCCGGTTCCGGGAATCCCGGATGTGAGGATCCCCAGTGGGATGCTCCCCTGTACCATAAGGTACTCTCCTCCGGTAAGGCGCTGCAGATATTCGTTGATGCCGAAAACGTTGCGAAGACCGCAGAAAGGCTGGGCTGCCGGGGAATTATGATCCTCTTCTGGGTCGATGAGCTAGAAGAGGCGGAGCAGGTGATTGAAACTGTCGACCTCTTGCACCATTAGGACATATCAAATCTGCCAATCACCGTCCGCAGATCATTGGTGATACAGACAGTATGGTGAACCTGTTTTCAGAAAACATCCCCAAATAGTGTGCGAGTATTGCCTGATGATCAATGCAGATATGCATAATGCTATGCATGCCTGCATACATCACTGTATAGGATGTAGCAATCTATCCCCCTGTATCCATACCTGATGCACAGATAATGACGATCTCTCGAATTGGCATGTAATTTGCTTACTATCTGAAACACCATGCTAACAAGGAGTTGCCATGATCTATAGCACAATTATCAAGAATGCCTTTATACCCGTTGATGATGAAATGGTTGAAACCTCCATCTTGATCAAAGATGAACAAATCAGCGGATATGTTCAGTCCAGTGAAGGTCTTGTTGCTGAGAATGTTATTGATGCCGAAGGGAACCTGGTTCTGCCGGGCTGCATCGATTCACATGTTCACTTCATGGAGCCTGGCTTTACCCATAGGGAGAATTTCAGCACCGGATCACAGGCTGCTGCTGCAGGTGGTGTCACCATGGTCATTGATATGCCCTGCTGCAGCATCCCTTCAGTCAGAGATGTACCGAGCCTTGAAAACAAACTCAACGCCATCCGGTCACAGAGCCTGGTTGATTTCGGTTTGTGGGGAGGCGTTACCGGCGAGGATGTACGTAATGATAACCTTGATAATGTCCAGAAGCAGGCTGAGCAGGGCGTTATTGGTTTCAAAGTCTACATGACTCCTTCAGTGCCCACCTATCCTCTGGCAAATGATGCGGAACTGCTTGAGATTTTCACATGTGTCGCAAAGACCGGGTTGCCGCTTGGAATCCATGCTGAGAATTTCACGCTCTGCGACCATAATGTCAAGAAATTGATAGCCCAGGGGATAACAGAGAACGAGTCATGGGAGAAGGCACGCAATGTACTGGCAGAGAAGGTGGCGATTCAATTGTGCATATCCTTCGCCGAGCATACCGGGGCAAGGATGCATGTTGTTCATCTCAGCAGTGGAAGTGGTGCAGCATTGATAGAGGAAGCTAAAAAGCGTCATCTGCCGGTGACTGCTGAGACCTGCCCCCATTACCTGCTGCTGGACGGGCATGAAAAACTCCGGGAACTCGGTTCCCTGGCAAAGATTGCTCCTCCTATGCGGGTGAAGAGTGAAGCTGATCTGCTGTGGGAGAAAGTAATAAATCGTACCATAGATTTTATAGCTACTGATCATGCTCCCTATAACCTCTCCTCGGAGAAACTGGGAGAGGGGATGGATATCTGGACCAGTTTCCCAGGTATCCCGGGAGTTGAAACCATAGTTCCACTCATAGTAAGCGAAGGTTTCAATAAAGGAAGAATCACTTTGAATCGGCTTGTTGAGTTGCTTTCGAAAAATGCTGCTACACAGTACGGACTGTATCCGAAAAAGGGATCCATGCAGATTGGAACCGATGCTGACTTAACATTTATTGATCTGAACAGGAAGTGGCGCATTGATCAGGAAGCAATGCATAACATGAATAAGTATACACCATTTCACGGTATGGAGGTGACCGGCAAGGTGATGAAGACAATGGTGCGGGGAAGATTGGTGTATGACAAGGGCAGGCTGCTTGAGGAACCGGGATATGGGCAGTTTGTCGCACGCCAGAATATCACCTCATTATCGCGGGAATTGTCGTATTGAGGTATGTGTTTCCAGTAAATGTAGTATGCAGCTATTGCATTTTCCTGGGAAGGTAAGAGAAACTATTTTTTTAAGGAGAACAGGATGAAAAGTGTGGTAAGAGTTTTGAGTATGAGTGTGATGATCCTCATTATTGTCAGTGGTTTGGCCTTTGCAGGGGGAGAAGCTGACAGCGGATCAGAAAAACCGATGGAAATTGCCTACGGGCATGGCTTTATGCCGGAAACTCCTCAGCATCAGGCAGCTCTTCGGTTTAAGGAGCTGGTGGAGGAGGAGACTGACGGGAGAATAATCGTGAATATCTTTCCGGCAGGTCAACTGGGCAGTGCCAAAGAGATGTTTGAGGGACTGCAGATTGGCACTCAGGAGATCACTCTGGTACCGACAGCCCGGATCAGCGGGTTCAATCCCAAGCTGCAGCTCTTTGACCTGCCGTTTCTCTTTCCTGATCGTGAAACAGCCTACCGGATCATGGACGGAGAAGTCGGGGAGAGACTTCTTGAAACTCTTGATGCCAATGATGTAGTTGGAGTGGCGTACTATGAGGATGGATTCAAGCATTTCACCAACCGCTACACGATTGAGAAGCTTGAGGATTTTGCAGGGAAGAAGTATCGTACCATGGAAAGCCCGATTATCATGGAGCAGTTCCGTGCCATGGGATCAAACCCGACACCGATCGCCTTTTCAGAGGCCTACAATGCAATGCAGCAGGGTGTTGTCGATGGTCAGGAGAATCCGCTGGTCACCATCACAAACATGAAATTCTATGAAGTGCAGGACTACCTGCTGCTGAGCAGCCATGCCTATCTGGCCCATGTCCTCCTGTTCAGTAAATCCTGGTTTTCTTCACTCTCGCAGGCTGACCAGAATATGCTTATCCGGATAGGCAAGGAGATTGCTCCCTGGCAGCGTGACCTGGTTGCCCAGGAAGAGGCTGGCTACCTGCAGACTATCAGAGATTCCGGCACTGAGATTCTGGAATTGAGTGATGCCGAGCGTGAGCGGATGTTCTCAGTTATGGCACCGGTATATAAACTGGCAGAGGACATTATTGGAAAGGAGCTTATTGAGATGGCTCTGGCTGATATTAATAAGTAGCACAATCAGCCATTTGTCATATGCTATGGGGTTCTCGGTACATTCATTGTATCCCTGAACCCTATAGCTGCATGCTATGATTCAGTTATGCTCAAAAGCATATCAGTTCAACTCAATGTGAGAGGTGCTATACAGTGAAGGTAGTATTGAAAATTGTTAACAATGTGGAGTATCTGTTCCTTGCCTGCCTGATGATCGCAACAACTGCACTGCTCTTCACCAATGTGATGTTACGCTACTTCTTCGACTCTGCCCTCTTCTGGGCTGAGGAGACGTTGCGTTACTGCATTGTCTGGATAACATTTATTGGTACAGCAACCTGCATTCGCGAACAGAAGCACATCAGTCTTGATGTGCTGATGACTGTCCTGCGCAGGAAGAATAAACGCATTCTCACAGGCTTTGTGCAGGGAGCTGTGACGCTTTCCTCATTGGTACTGCTCTATCTGTCCTTTGAGTTTGTGATGAAGATAAAAATCTCAGGTCAGGTTTCAGCTACAATCGGTGGGGTGCCAATGTACATAATCTATTCCTGTATTCCCCTGGGATTCCTGCTGACCTCAATCAGGAGCATTCAGGTCATCGTACATACGTTTGGTCGTCGTATTCAAGATGGTACGGCTGCAGAGGATGGTGAAGTATGATTGCCCTGCTGTTCACGCTGCTTGGAATAGGTCTTGTTTTCTGCATTCCGGTTTTTCTGTCTCTGACCATTTCCTCTTTTGCCACTCTGGTACTTACAACGGCTATACCTGCAGAGATCGTAATACAGCGAATGTTTTCTGGGATTGATAAATTTTCTCTTATGGCTGTTCCCTTCTTCATCTTTGCCGCAAATGTCATGAACCGGGGCGGGTTGGCTCCTCGTATTGTGAAATTCTCCAATGCGCTGGTTGGACATCTCAACGGGGGGATAGCATTCACCGTTGTCCTCTCATGCATGTTTCTTGGAGCGGTATCAGGTTCTGCTCCGGCAACAGTTATTGCCATCTGCACGTTAATGCTCCCAATGCTGATAGAGGCAGGGTATGGAAAGGGATTCTCGGTTGGGCTGATTATGGCCTCCTCATCTGTGGCAGTGATCATTCCTCCCAGCATTGGGATGATTGTGTATGGTTCTGTTACCGGGACAAGTGTTGGTGAGCTGTTCATAGCCGGTTTCCTCCCAGGCATTGTTTACGGACTCTGCTTTATGGTTCTCAGCTATGGGTATGCGCGCGTCAAGAAGGTGCAGCTGCGTCCCCGGGCTTCTGTAAGAGAAGTCTTAGGTGCATTCAAACAGGCTGGTTTTGCGCTGGGGGTACCGCTGGTAATTATCGGGGGCATTTATGGCGGGCTCTGCACACCGACCGAGGCAGCTGGGATCTCTGCAGTATATGCCATTATTGTCAGTCTATTCGTCTATCGTGAAATGAGTTTCAGGGACTTGCTCAAAGTAGCCTATGATTCAGCTGTCGGGACTGCCCAGGTGATGATCATTCTAGCCGGGGCAAGTGTGTTTGCCTGGGTCATGACACGTTTCCAGGTACCGGTCATGCTAACCGAGGCTGTCATGTCCCTTGGGACCAGCCCCTTTGCCATCCTGCTGATGATCAACCTGATTCTCCTGCTGGCTGGTATGTTTCTCGATCCGGCCTCAATTCAGACAATTATGGCTCCGCTATTCCTGCCGGTTGCTGTGAGCATCGGCGTGGATCCTGTTCATCTCGGGATCATTATGGTCGTCAACGGGGCTATCGGTATGTTCACGCCGCCATTTGGCCTCAATCTTTTTGTGGCTTCCAGCGCCACGGGAATTCCCCTCAGTGAACTTATCAAGACTGTCTGGCCGTGGATTCTGGTCAGTCTGGTAGCTTTGATGCTGGTAACCTACATCCCGTCGATATCGATGTTACTACCTGGCTTTCTCTACTGACCAGGCAACCCTCCGAGGTTATAGAACAAATGATACTTACTGTACTCCCATTCATGTCTCGTATTTTGTAATGATATGTTTATGCATTTTTGCATAACGGTGGTATAATCTTATGAGGAGACGGAAACCATGCTGATTGACAAGGATGCGGAATTTCAGGGTATCGATATACTGGATGTCATTGAGGCGAGTTTCGACGGGATAATTATCTGTGACAGCACCGGTAAGACGCTTTTTGTAAACAGTGCTGCCGAACGGATCATGGGGATTGTTGCTGCCGAGATTATCGGCAAGGATTCTATTGATCTCCAGAAAGCAGGTATCATCTCGTATGCCACCTCACAGGAGACCCTGAGAACAAGAAAGCCGTTTACCACCCTTCAGACCTACAGGAATGACAGAACTGCACTGGTCTCCAGCAATATTATTGAGATCAGCCATAAAGCGCCCTATGTCATCATCAATGTACGTGACATTACCATGCTTTCGAAGGGGCCTTCCGATTCCGGCGATATGGATTCGGACAGCTCAATTATCTGTAAGAGCAGGGAGATGAAGGAAGTCTTTGACATTGCCCGATCCATAGCTCCCACTGAAGCCACAGTACTGCTGCAGGGTGAAACAGGGGTTGGTAAAGATGTCATCGCGCAATTGATCCATACATTCAGCAACCGCAAGGAGCGGAGGTTTGTAAAGATCAATTGCGGCACACTTCCGGAACAGTTGATGGAGTCAGAGCTGTTTGGATATGATGCCGGTGCCTTTACCGGTGCAGTAAAGGGAGGTAAGGCCGGCCTGGTTGAGTATGCGGAAAAAAGCACGCTGTTTCTGGATGAGATAGGGGAAATGCCGCTTTCGCTGCAACCAAAGCTCCTTGAACTGCTGCAGGATTTTAAGTTCAATCGCATCGGAAGTACCAAGAAAATGCGGGCTGATATCAGAGTAATTGCCTCAACAAACAAGAATCTCAAGGAGCTGGTTGCAAAAAAGCAATTCCGGGATGATCTGTTCTATCGGCTGAACGTTATCCCGATAGAAATCCCTCCCCTCAGAGATCGCCCAGATGACATTATTCCATTGATCAACAACTACTTGCAGCTGTTCAATAGAAAGTACCATGTGAAAAAAAGGGTTGCAGAGGACGCCTATCATGTCTTGCTATCCTATGGGTGGCCGGGAAATATTCGGGAATTGGCCAACTGTATTGAACGCCTGGTAGTAACCAGTTGCAAAGAAGAGATCAGAAGGTCAGATCTGCCTGATTATATGTTTCAGAATCCATCCTGCGATGAATCCGGAGTACTGCCTGACAGGCATTGCACCCTCAAAGAGGCTGTTGAGTTTTGTGAAAAAGAGATGATCTCAAGATATTTGGATAAAGGGTATACAACTGAGCAGATTGGTCGATTCCTGGGGGTGAACCAGTCAACAATTTCCCGAAAAATTGCCCGTTACTTTTCCGGGTGAAAATTGTGCAGAAAAAAAACTATGCCCACGTGACATGCAGCTTGTCACAGAGGTCCCGCAGGCGGTTGTCAGTGGTCAGGAGCAGGCCGTCACTTCTTCTGGCGCATACTGCATAGAGGGTATCATAGACAGGATGATCAAAATATATGGACTTACGCAAGGCCTCAATCCACAAGGATTCGGCAGGGATAATCTGATCGATTAATTCAAACTGAATAAACCACCGCCTATGGCGGTGGTAATGGGATGAAGGCTGCGCCGTAAGAAAAGTATGCTATGATGAGGATATGGCAAAGTGGAAGAAACAATCACATGTAGTATATCAATGTAGTTACCATATAGTGTGGTGTCCCAAATACCGATTTCGAGTAATGAAAGGATCGATTGGAAGTTATATCGAATATCGTATACAGGAACTGTGTGAATGGAAAAAAGTTGAGATATTAGAATTGAATGTGAGAGAAGACCATGTGCATATGGTAGTGACGATACCACCAAAAATATCGATAGCAGAATTGATGGGGATGTTGAAAGGGAAGACAGCGATCAGTTTGTTTAAAAGTTATCCAAAGTTTACAGAGAAGCCATATTGGGGAAACCACTTCTGGAGTCGCGGTTACTGCGTAACAACTCTGGGATTAGATGAAGAGAAGATACGGCGATATGTAAAATACCAGGAAGAGAATGAGCGACTCGAAGAAGCTCAGGAGAAAGAATATGGCCTCTTTTAGAGGCCTCTTACAAGCCACCTCCTTTGGGGGTGGTTGTTGACGTGTGCCTGGCATGGCGCATTCGCTGAAGATTCTGGACGTAGTCCGGAAGTAAAAGTCTGCCGTTACCGGACGGAAGGACAACACCAACAGGGCAATTGCATTACCAGAAATAGGATGTGAGGAGGAAGCATGAGGTAGAAACCAGGTACGTAGCGAACAGCGAACCAGCTATATGGCAGCGGGGAGAAGGTCGAGAAGGCGTGTGAGATCGAGGCCTAATATCCGGAATTATCGAACCGAAGTAAAGCTGGATGGGATCTGGTGAGGCGATGCGTCTTACCCAGGGAAGCCTTACTGATCTGGCATGTAAAGTTGCTATATCATGTCATAAAACCTTGAAGGGAACGGCAAAACCTAACTGGAGAGGGACAGAAGGTGGCAGATCTGCGTGTAGTACTAATGACTTGGGGCCTGAGAAGCCTGGTAACAGCGTGGAGGATAAAACCCTGACGATCGGGATGGTATATGATTCTGAATGTTTTGGAATTGTCACTGAAACATGGGAAGGCGCAGACGAGAGATGATGATGACAACGTTGATGAGCCGAAGTAGCGTTGTGGAATAAGGGATCAGAAAACCGCACGGGGAAGTCCAAAACCAGAAGATGGTGCCAAGTAGATCAGGTCTATACGGAAAAAGGGAGGACTTCCGATCCCGGCAGAGACCAACCACAGCCCGGTAATTATGAACGAAGAAAAGTCACGGAGAAAACCTGATGGATAGATACACCAAGGTGTTGGAAAACATATATGACCCGGGACGACTGAAAACGGCGTGGCAGCAGGTGAAAAGTAACGCTGGAGCAGCGGGAATAGATGGCATGTCCGTTAAGGACTTTGCACAGAGGGAAGATGAACTGCTGAAGCTGATACATGAGAAGCTGAAAGCAGGAATATATCGATTCAAACCTGCCCGGAGGGTACTAATACCAAAAGGGGGAGGTAAGATGAGAGCACTTGGGATACCAGTGATCATGGATCGCATTGTGTCACAAAGCGTGAATGAGGTATTTCAGGGAATCTTCGAGCCGACTTTTACGGAATCGAATTTTGGGTTTCGGAGGGGGAGGAGCCAACACCAAGCGATAAGACATGTACAAAAGATAGTAGTGGAAGGGCACGAGTGGTGTGCTGCGATAGATCTGAAAAGTTTCTTTGATGAAA
>CAZSBC010000046.1:19468-20057 GCA_964605195.1 uncultured Spirochaetales bacterium
CTGAAGCTCATACGGAGGAAGATCTCCGATGAGCGATTGGTGACGCTGATTGCAAGAGCGTTAAAAGCGGGAGTAATGATTGACGGGAAATTCGAAAAGATGATCAAAGGATGTTCACAAGGCTCCCCACTGTCACCTATGTTGTCAAACATTGTGCTAAATGAACTGGATTGGGAACTGGAACGGCGAGGACTCAAATATGCCCGATGGGCAGATGACTTCCTGATCTTGGTACGCTCTGAACGAGCGGCCAAGAGGATCTTGGAAGGAGTCAGTCGGTATCTGGAAGATACGTTGGGATTGCCGGTGAACCGGGAAAAGAGTGAAGCTGCGGAAGTGAAATACGTGACATTCCTAGGATTTCAATTATTGAGAAAAAAGATACGTGTAAGCGGTAAAGCTCGAAAGAAATTCAAGGATAAGGTCAAAGAATTAACTCAGAGGAATAATGGAATGTCCATGTATGAAGTGATCGGCCGATTAAACGTGTATCTACTCGGATGGGTCGGGTACTTCAGAATACATGAGTTTAAACAGTAACTTTCAAATTTATTAGGGTGCCCTACAGGACACCGTCCAATTTCAGATC
>CAZSBC010000047.1:0-19935 GCA_964605195.1 uncultured Spirochaetales bacterium
CCGAAGATCTTCAACAGATCATTGCTCCCATCCTTGAATCCCTGGCCACCCACACGCCCATGATTCGGGGTGTCATCACGCTGCTGAACCGGGAGACCGGTGAAATTCTCATTGAGGCTGCCTACGGACTTACCGAAAAGCAGCAGCAACGCGGCCGGTACCAGCTCGGCGAAGGTATAACCGGGCAGGTGGTTGAGACCAGTATTCCCATTATCATACCTGATATCTCCAAGGATACCCAATTCGTACACAAAACCGGAGCTGAAGCCGACGGGGAGATGACAGAGAAGTCTTTTGTCTGCATTCCGGTGAAGATCGGCAACAGCACCATCGGTACCATGAATATCACCAGCAGGAACACCGAATCCTTCAGCCTCGAGCTCTTTGTGCAGCTCCTCTCTGTCATAGCCTCCATGATCGCAAGGGCTGTGAAACTCAGGCAGGAACTCCGGGAGGAGAAGGAGCGCCTGCAGGCGGAGAATGATCGCCTGCTCCGTGAACTTCAGGACCGCTTCCAGCCTGCAAACATCATAGGCCGCTCACAGTCAATCCAGGGGGTCTTCGATCTCATCGGACAGGTGTGCCGGAGTGAGGCTACAGTCCTTATCAGGGGTGAAAGCGGTACCGGCAAGGAGCTTATAGCCAATGAGATCCACTATAACAGCTACAGAGCTGACAGACCCTTCATCAAGGTCAATTGTGCCGCCCTGCCTGAGAGTGTCATTGAGAGCGAGCTCTTCGGCCATGAGAAGGGAGCTTTCACCGGAGCCGTGACCTCCCGCAAGGGACGCTTTGAGCTTGCTGACCGGGGGACACTGTTCCTTGATGAAATCGGGGAACTCTCTCCCCAGATGCAGGTGAAACTACTACGGGTGCTTCAGGAGCAGGAGTTTGAACGCGTCGGCGGTATCAGGACTATCAAGGTGGATGTCAGGTTAGTTACGGCAACGAACCGGAACCTTGAGGAAGAGATCAAGGTCGGTAAATTTCGGGAGGACCTCTATTACCGTTTGAATGTATTCCCCATCCACATTCCTCCCCTGCGAGAGCGGAAAAGCGACATCATGCTGCTCTGTGACCACTTCATCGAGAAGTACAACAAGCGCAACCACCGCAACGTCAAGCGGATTACCAGCTCGGCGATTGACCTGTTCATGAGCTATCACTGGCCGGGTAATGTCCGGGAACTCGAGAACTGCATCGAGCGGGCCGTCCTGCTCAGTACCGATAATGTCATCCACGGATATCATCTGCCTCCGAGCCTGCAGTCGGCAGAATCTTCTGATACGCAGATCTCCAGCCCCCTTCAGAAAGCCCTTGAGGAGCTTGAGTATGAGCTGATCGCAGATGCCCTGAAGACTGCCAGGGGTAATCGCGCCAGAGCAGCCCGAATTCTCGGGATATCGGAACGGATCATGGGGCTGCGTGTGGACAAGTATCATATCCGTACGGAGCGCTATAAGACACATGCTCCATAAACATACATTTATGTAGCTTACTACATGTATACCTACATATATGTATGTTGTTTATTACGAACACGCCACATCTCCTCCCCTGCTGGCCTTTTCCCCCCCCCATCTCTCTTCTTAATCGTAGTATCAGTACAACATATTTCAGGTTAAAGAGTTACCCATATAGCGAAAGACAGTCTGACTACCGACCTCCCGGTAACTGCTGAGTGACATCCACTTCAGTCCATGTTTTTGGCACACTACCTGCTTAGCACAAACAACACACAAGTAGGAGTCTGTTTATGAAGAAGAAAATTGTTTTGCTGCTGTCCGTACCGGTACTGACCGGCAATGCCCTCTGGGCTGAGGTCACTGCTGATGCCGTCGCCCTGCATGCCGCCTCACTTGATATGATCTGGCTGATAATGGCTGCTGCCCTGGTGTTTTTCATGCAGGCCGGTTTTGCCATGGTTGAGATGGGTCTTACAAGGGCGAAGAATGCCAGTAACATCATCATGAAGAACCTGATGGATTTCTGTACCGGAGCAATCATATTCTGGGCCATCGGCTGGGCGCTGATGTACGGAAGCTCGGTATCCGGACTCTTCGGATCGTCACAGTTCTTCATTATCGGGGCTGACAGCACCCTCTTCAGGGACTGGATGTTTCAGGTGGTATTTGCCGCAACGGCTGCAACCATTGTATCGGGAGCCATGGCTGAGAGAACAAAATTCTCCTCCTACCTGATCTATACCGTCTTCATATCGGGACTTATCTATCCAGTCTCCGGACACTGGATCTGGGGCGGTGGCTGGCTAGCCGAACTCGGATTTCATGATTTTGCCGGCTCAACGGTAGTGCACTCCGTGGGCGGCTGGGCAGCGCTTGCCGGAGCTATCGTTCTTGGTCCCCGGATCGGCAAGTATGTGAAGAGCAACGGAAAGACCTCCACAAAGGCCCTTCCCGGGCACAACGTTCCCCTGGCATCACTGGGGGTATTCATTCTCTGGTTCGGCTGGTACGGCTTCAACTGCGGTTCAACGCTGAGCGGAACTGACCTTTCGATAGCCGATGTCGCGGTAACCACAACAATCGGTGCTTCTGGCGGTGCAATAGCTGCCATGATCATATCCTGGATACATTTCGGTAAACCAGATATCTCAATGTCGCTCAATGGTGCCTTGGCTGGACTGGTCTCAATTACCGCTCCGACAGCGGTCGTATCCCCGGGAGGAGCTCTCGTCATCGGTCTTGTCGGCGGTGTTCTGGTAGTCTACAGCGTTGAATTCATCGACAAGGTCCTCCATATCGATGATCCGGTTGGTGCGATTGCCGTCCACGGGATCTGTGGCTTCTGGGGCACCCTTGCTGTAGGGCTCTTCGGCACCACAGCCGATGTCACCGGCCTGTTCTATGGTGGAGGAGCACGTCAGCTGCTGATACAGCTCCTCGGTGCAGGTGCAGTCATGCTGTGGACACTGACAGCCTCCTTTATCCTCTTTCTCAGTATCAGGAAGATTGCGGGACTGCGTGTATCCCGGGACGAGGAACTTGCTGGCCTCGATATCAGCGAGCATGGAAGTGAATCCTACAGCGGGTTCCAGATTTTTACCAATATGTAGGCCATGACAAGTTACTACATGATAGTTAGGAGAGAGAAATGAAACTGATTACAGCCTTTATACAGCCTGATAAACTGAATGACGTAAAGCAGGAGCTCTATGCCCGCGAAGTGTACAAGATGTCGATTACCAATGCCCTCGGATGCGGGCAGCAGAAAGGTTTTACCGAGACCTATCGCGGCGTTGCCATTGAGGTGACACTGCTGAAAAAAGTGCGGATGGAAATTGCTGTCAACGATGAGTTTGTTGATGCCACCATTGAGGGCATCATCAGCGGAGCACGGACCGGCAGTATCGGTGACGGCAAGATCTTCATAACCGATATCACTGAGTGCATACGTATCAGAAACGGTGATACCGGCAGTACAGCGATAGGATAGCTAACCTACATATATGTAGGTTAAATGAATCAATACCTACATATATGTAACATAAATAATTTGTGTAGATGTACCCTTGTTTCCTAAAATATATTTAATATTCTATATAACAAGTAGTTACGAATTTGAGGCCTGCAAACTCCGTAACATGGCATACATATTGCACATCATTACCAACAAAGCAATAATACGACAAAGGAGCAAATTTTATGACAGCATGCATTGATTATGAGGAACGACCACTGTCCGAAGTGTATGGGGAGAACTGTTTTGATGATGCCGTGATGAAAGAACGGCTGCCGGGAAATGTCTACAAGGAGTTGAAGCTTGTGCAGGAAGGGAAAAGTACCCTCAAACTGGAAACAGCCGATATAGTTGCAAACTCCATGAAGGACTGGGCTATTGAAAAGGGAGCCACCCACTTCACGCACTGGTTCCAGCCGCTGACCGGCCTGACCGCCGAGAAACATGACTCATTCATCAACCCCAGACCTGACGGCTCTGTACTGATGGAGTTTTCCGGTAAGGAGCTTATCCAGGGGGAACCTGACGCATCCTCGTTTCCCAGCGGCGGACTCCGGGCCACCTTTGAAGCCAGGGGATACACAGCATGGGATTCCACTTCACCGGCGTTCATCAAGGATCAGCGTGGGGTTAAGACCCTGACAATACCGACTGCCTTCATCTCCTATACCGGAGAAGCCCTCGATAAGAAGGTACCGCTGCTGCGCTCAATGGAGGCGGTTAACACGGCTGCCCTAGCAGTCCTCAGGGCACTCGGTAACACAACTGCACTCAGGGCGACATCAACTGTCGGACCCGAGCAGGAATATTTTCTCGTAGACGAGACCCTCTATGTAAAGCGGCCTGACCTCCTGCTGACCGGAAGGACGGTATTCGGAACCATGAGTGCCAAGGGACAGGAGCTTGATGATCACTACTTCGGTGCAATCAAGGAGCGGGTAGGTATATTCATGCAGGAGCTCAATTACGAGCTCTGGAGACTAGGCATCTCCGCCAAGACCCAGCATAATGAAGTTGCCCCCAACCAGTTTGAGATTGCCAGTATATTCTCCACCTCGAATCACTCTACCGATACAAACCAGCTAGTCATGGAAACCCTGAAAACAGTCGCAAAACGCCATAAGATGGTTGCATTACTGCACGAAAAGCCGTTTGCCGGTGTAAACGGTTCCGGTAAGCATAACAACTGGTCTTTGTCCACAGATGACGGCCAGAACCTGCTGCAGCCCGGGGACAGCCCAGAGGACAATGCACAGTTCCTCCTTTTCCTGACAGCAGTCATCACTGCCGTGGACCGGTATGCCCCCTACCTGCGCCTCTCTGCAGCCAATGCCGGCAACGAACACCGCCTTGGTGCGAATGAAGCGCCGCCAGCCATCATCTCAATTTTCCTCGGTGAACAGCTCTCGGAAATTCTCGACTCAATTGCTGACGGAACAGTTTACAAGAAACGTGACGGACAGGTGATGGAGGTCGGCCTTACCACCCTGCCTACCTTCCCGAAGGATATGACTGACCGTAACAGGACCTCTCCGTTTGCCTTCACCGGCAATAAATTCGAATTCAGGATGGTCGGTTCTTCGCAGTCCCTAGCCGGACCGAATGTCATGCTCAACACCACTATCGCCGAAGTGTTGACCGAATTCGCGCAGCGGCTGGCAGCAGCTGATGATAAGATTGCCGAGATCAAGAACATCGTCCATGAGTACTACAGCAAACACCGTCGCGTCATCTTCAACGGAAACGGCTATTCAGACGAGTGGGTTTCCGAAGCTGAGAAACGCGGGCTTCCCAACCTTGTAAGCACCGTCGAGGCCCTCAAGGAGATGGTCTCCGACGAGTGTGTTGCCATCTTTGAGAAACAGAAGGTCCTTACCCGTGCTGAACTTGAATCCCGGCTTGAAATCTATCTGGAAACCTACAGCAAGCAGATCAATATCGAAGCAGGGGTGATGGTCGAGATGGCTAAGCGTCTCATTGCACCTGCAGCTACACGCTACCTGCAGGAGGTGCTCAACTCCGTCACCTCCCAGAGTGAAATCGGGATAGATACTCCCAAACAGCTGGAGCTGGCAAAGGAGCTCTCTTCCCTGATAAACAGGCTGCTGGAGAAGGCAGACACACTGACCGGGGCGATCAACTCTGCACTTGCGCTTGAGGACGATGTGCTCAAACAGGCTGAGCGGTACCGGGAGGTGGTAATTCCTGCCATGGAAGCCTTGAGAGTGGAAGGGGATTCACTGGAAAAGATCACCGATAAGAACCACTGGCCCTATCCTTCTTATGAAGACATGCTCTTCAGATTGTAATTGAATATTGGCCGGCTTAAAAGCCTGCTGTCATGCTTTGCTTTTGGGGCTGTCGAAAGACAGCCCCATCTCTTTTTCCGCCTGGTACCTTGGTTTTCGGCTTACAGCGTCACTGATGCATCCTCGAAATCAAGGGTGGAGAAGTAGTCACTGACACTCTCCGCTCTCCTGATCAGCCGCACCGAGCGGTCTTCCTGCAGCAGCAGTTCACTGGAACGGAGTTTGCCGTTGTAGTTGAATCCCATGGCATACCCGTGTGCTCCCGCATCGTGGATGACTACCAGATCATCCGGCTCAATCGCAGGAAGCTGACGATCCACGGCAAATTTGTCGTTGTTCTCGCAGAGCGAACCGGTGACATCGTAGGTGCTGTCGGCAGGCAGCTCCTCCTTACCGACAACCGTGATGTGGTGATAGGCACCGTAGATTGCCGGCCGCATAAGATTGGCCATACAAGCATCCAGACCCACATAGGTCTTGTATTTTTCGGCAACATGCCGCACTTTACTCACTAGATACCCATACGGTCCGGTGACCATCCGACCGCATTCGAAGACAATCCGCAGCGGATCAAGACCGGCAGGTACTATGATCGAATCATAGAGTTTTCGCATGCCCTGTGAGATACCATTAAGGTCAACAGCCTTCTCATCGGGTCTGTAGGGAATGCCAATGCCACCACCCATATTGATGAATTCGATCCGGATTCCAGCCTCCTGCTGCAGTCTGACTGCCAGGGAAAAGAGCATCCGGGCCGTCTCCACAAAGTAGTCGGCCTGCAGCTCATTCGAAGCAACCATGGTGTGCAGTCCGAAACGCTTCACTCCCTTATCGCGCATGAGCCGGTAGGCATCCACTATCTGATCGGAGGTGACTCCGTATTTTGCCTCGGCCGGATGCCCGATGATCACATTCCCGGTCCTGGCATCACCGGGATTGTATCGGAAGCAGATCAGTTCCGGTATGCCGGCACTTCGTTCAAGGGTCTCTATGTGGGTGATGTCATCAAGGTTAATGACAGCTCCCAGCTCCACAGCCTGTATAAACTCCTCCTCCGGAGTGTCATTTGAGGTAAACATGATCTGCTCACCAGTCATGCCGGCTGCATCGGCAAGCAGCAGCTCGGGAAGGGAGCTGCAGTCGGCCCCGAAGCCCTCCTGCTGCAGTATCTTGAGGATCTCGAGATTGGGACAGGCCTTCACAGCGAAATAGTTCCTGAAGCCCGGGACCCACGTAAAGGCACGGTTCATAGCCTGCGCATTCTCACGGATCCGCTTTTCGTCATAGATATAAAACGGGGTGGGAAACTTCTCAATAATTCTTTCAAGTTCAGCCCGGTCAAGGGCCAGCGGTTCTGCGCTCATTCTCAGATCTCCTTATATGGTGCCGTTGAATCGCTGCTGCTAGAGTAGCAGACGCTCCACAATGTTCGCTACAGCTGCCTCTACATCCTCACGGTGCCCGAAGGCGCTGAGACGGAAGAACCCCTCGCCTGCCGGTCCGAAACCTGATCCCGGTGTACCAATGACCCAGGTTTCATTGAGCAGCTTGTCGAAGAAATCCCAGGAAGACATACCCTTCGGTGTCTTCAACCAGAGATAGGGGGCGTTGTCACCGCCGTACACGGTAAGACCAATCGACTGCAGTCCCTCCCTGATGATATGGGCATTCTCCATATAGTAATCAATCATCTGGTGACACTCCTGCAGACCGGCAGCGGAGAGAACAGCAAGCCCCCCCTCCTGGACAATGTTTGAGGCCCCGTTGAAGAAGGTAGTCTGCCGACGCAGCCACATCCTGCGGATCTCACCGGGAAGGGAATCCTCTGTCACCACAGCTTCCGGTACGACGCTCCATCCGAGACGGACACCGGTGAACCCGGCAAATTTTGAGAAGCTGTTTATCTCAATGGCGCAGGTATCTGCCCCCTCAATCTCGTAGATCGATTTTGGCAGATCGGAGTCAATGATGTACTCGGAGTAGGAGGCATCAAAGATAATCACAGCTTGATGCTTCCTGGCATACTGAACGAACTGTGCAAGCTGAGCATGCGAAGCTACGGCACCGGTGGGGTTGTTCGGACTGCAGAGATAGATCAGGTCGACCTTCTCTTCGGGAACAGCAGGGAAGAATCGGTTCCCCTCGCTGCACTGCATATAGACAAACCGGTCATACCTGCCGGTCCCAGCATTCATCTCACCGGTCCTGCCGGAAATGACATTTGAGTCCACATAGACCGGGTAGGCAGGATCCTGTACTGCAACGACATTATCGACTCCGAAGATGGACTGGATATTGCTGGAGTCGGGCTTTGCCCCGTCACTGACAAAGATATCGTCCGGATTGACGGTTACCCCGTTTCCGGCATAAAAAGCAGCCAGGGCTGAGCGCAGCTCACGGTTGCCCTGCTCGTCCCCATAACCGGTATAGGTAGTCACATCGGCAAGCTTCTGAACGCCACGCTCAAGTCCGGCAATTATGGTTGGGGAGAGTGCTTCGGTGGTATTTCCGATTCCCAGTCGGCGCATTACAGCTTCGGGATTGGCCTGCTGAAAGGCTCTCGTCCTGCGAGCTATTTCGGGAAAGAGATACCCGGCGGCTAATTTACGGTAGTTTCTGTTTATTGTAGCCATGGTACGACTGATCTCCTTGATGCTTACAGCATGTTCATAGTATGAAAAAATGAAAAATGTTCGATAGAGAATCTACTGGAAGCCGAGAAAAATTGCAACTGCCGTGCAGTTGCCGTCTCCGTTACTCCAGGTCTGCGATAGCCTCCATGAGGAGATTGCGGTATTCAGCCTTGCTCAGCGAACACAACGGGAGCCGGAACTCCTCCTCGCACCAACCCCTGGCAGCCATTGCCGTCTTGATGGGAATAGGGTTCGTCTCGATGAAACAGGCTGCAAAGAGCGGTTTCAGCCGCTCTTCCAGCTCAGCAGCTTCGTCAAAGCGTCCTTCAAGCGCAGCATGCACCATCTTCACCATCAACCCCGGAACGAGGTTTGAAGCCACCGAGATGACTCCATCCCCTCCCGCTTCAATGAGCTTCAGGCAGAGATTGTCATCTCCGGAGAGCACCGAGAAATCATCCTTACGCTGTTTGATGACATCCTTCATCTGCTCAAGATTGCCGGAGGCCTCCTTCACAACCTTGATGTTGGGACAGTCGTGCATGAGATGCACCAGTGTCTCGGTTTCAATGTTCACCCCGGTACGTCCCTGGATATTGTAGGCGATGCAGGGAATTGAGACGGCATCGGCAATTGCCTTGAAGTGCAGATACAACCCCTTCTGGGTCGGTTTGTTGTAATAGGGATTGACCAGCAGTACCGCATCTACCCCGGCACTCTCGGCATGCCGTGAGAGAAGGATAGCCTCTGAAGTGGCGTTGCTTCCCGTACCGGCAATAACCGGCACTCTGCCGGCTGTAAATTTCACGGTAAGTTCAATAACTCTGTCATGCTCTTCATGTGACAATGTCGGACTCTCTCCGGTCGTTCCGCAGGGAACAAGCCCGTCCACACCTTCAGAGATCTGGTATTCGATGATCCGTTCTAGCGCATTCTCATCAACACTTCCGTACTTTGTGAAGGGTGTGATCAATGCCGTATATACTCCGCTGAATTCTCTCTTTCTCATAACTCTTCTCCCGCATGCATTCCAGCTGTAAGGTGCTGGTATCCTAATGACCGATGATACTCTGCATCATTGCAGCGATATCAAAGCATCCTGTTCGCCCGGCTATCCACTCTGCGGCAGCAACTGCACCGCTGGCAAAACCTTCGCGGTTACGGGCTCTATGGGTCAGCTCAATGGTATCGACTTCACTGTCGAAGGTAATTGTATGTGTTCCGGGGATAGATCCTCCCCGTGTCGATGAAATATGGAGCTCTTCCGGCTCTATCCTGCGCTGCAGGCGATCATACACCGGGACACGCTTGCTCCTCATGCCATCGGTTATAATGCGACCGAGCATCTCTGCCGTACCGGATGGGCTGTCAGCCTTGCCGCGGTGATGGTATTCATGGATCATACAATCGTATTCGGGGAATTTATCCAGTACTTTCGCACTGTACTGCAGGATATGGAAGAGCAGATTAATGCCGATTGAGAAATTACCCGACCAGATAAGCCCGGTCCCGGCGGCATCGACGAGGGCCTGGACCTCAGGCAGTCTTTCATACCAGCCGGTAGTACCGATCACGGCACGCTTACCGGCTGCGGTAATGATCGCTATGTTATCGACTGCGGTGAGCGGCAGTGAGAAATCAATCACCACATCTGCCGTCTCAATGGCCTGGACCGAGAGGGATTCCGCGGTTACCTCCGGAAGGGAGACTACCGGATCTATGATTGCGGTCACGCTATGTCCCCTCGCAAGGGCTTTCTCACGAATTAGACGTCCCATTCTTCCATATCCTACTACTGCTATCTTCACATCCTGCTCCTTTCCCTCTTCCACCATAGAATATTTATAACTTTATGTCTAGATAATAACACTTTGTTATTATTAAAACAATACAAACATGGCTTACAAAATTCTCTGCCCCAATTCTGCGAACACCTCACCAAGATCACCCAGGACAAGCCGTGCCCTTGCAGCAAGATGGGTAGGGTCCCGGTTGACAATGATGATTTCTCCGCCGTTATCCAGAACGCACTCCGGCAGAGATGCCGCCGGATAGACAGTAAGGGAGGTGCCGAGCACCAGCATCAGGTCGCTCGCTGCAGCCAGCCGAAAGGCCGCATCCCAGGCAGCAGCCGGCAGGGAATCCCCGAAGAATACGATATCAGGTTTGATGAGGCCACCGCAGGAAATGCACCGCACCATCTCCCCGGCGGCAAGGATATTCTGCACATATCGGAAACTAAAACGGGCACCACATTGCAGGCAGGTATGGTTTTCCAGGCTGCCGTGCAGTGCCAGTACCTGCTGAGACCCCGCACCCTGGTGAAGCATATCGATATTCTGCGTGATGACTCCCCTGATTAATCCCTTTCTTTCCAATCCGGCAATTACCCTGTGGACAATGGAGGGCTCTCTGGCTATCTCGGAATACAAAAGCGGTGCAGAAAGCGTGTAGAACCTGTCCGGGTGGGTGTTGAACTGATCCCTGTCAAAGAGTTTTGAATATCTGGAATCTGAGTAGAGACCGTGTTCGCTGCGGAAATCGGGTATCCCGGAGAGTGTTGATACTCCCGCTCCTGTCAATACTGAGCAGCATCCGGCTCCCTGCAGGGCTTCAACAATTTTCATCACCTTGTTCTTCATATCAGCATTGTGCTTTCTTGACTCGATCAGTGCAAGAGGTATATAGTCTTTTAGAGAAAATCCAGTAATAAGGAGAGCTACATGGCTTACACAATTACAGATGAATGTATTGCTTGCGGAAGTTGTCTCCCGGAATGCCCTGTTGAGGCTATTTCTGAAGGTGATATCTATGTTATCGATCCTGATCTGTGTACTGACTGTGGTGCATGTGCCGACGTTTGTCCCACTGAAGCCATCATCCCGGGTGAGTAATCAGCATGACGGATGATTCCCTCATCCGCTGAACTGATTGACGCAGAAAAAGGCTGTTGCATTAGTCGAGACGACTTGTTCAACGGCCTTTTTTTATTGATCTTCCTGCAAAATGGTTTCACGCGGCAGGAAGTAGTAACTGCCGATTGGATATGAATGCATAGGATTCTTTTTTCTATGCAACAATTGGCTGCACGTACCGGGGACACATGCATGACAGGTAACTACTCTGAACATCAGGTACTCTCAGTCACTGACCTCACCTCCCTGATAAAGGAGCTGCTCACGACCTCGTTCCCAAGGCTCTCAGTGGAGGGGGAAATTTCAAATTTCCGCCCCGCAAGCTCGGGACACTGGTACTTTACGCTGAAGGACAATGACTCCGCTGTTTCGGCTGTCATGTTTCGCAACAGACAGTTTCTGCTTGACTTCATCCCCACTGACGGCATGCGCGTTGTTGTATCAGGCAAGCTGTCACTCTATGAAAAACGCGGCACCTACCAGATCATCTGTGAATCAATACAGCAGGCCGGTGAAGGTGCGATTCTTGCCGAGCTGGAGCGGCGTAAGCGACGACTCCAGTCAGAAGGGCTCTTTGACAGCAGCAGGAAGAGGCCGCTTCCCATCCTTCCGGAACGGGTGGTTGTGATCACTGCCTCCACCGGAGCAGCCCTGCGGGACATTCTCCAGGTCCTGCACAGGCGCAACGCTGGCGTGCAGGTGCGGATTCTGCCCTCCCTCGTGCAGGGCGAGCAGGCTGCAGCCACACTGAGTGCCGCTGTCAGGCTTGCCAATCGCCATGACCTCGGTGATGTCATCATCATCGGACGGGGAGGAGGTTCCCTAGAGGATCTCCTGCCCTTCTCCGATGAACAGGTTGTACGGGCGGTAGCCGATTCACACATCCCGGTCATATCCGCGGTCGGCCATGAAATTGACTGGGCCCTTACCGACTATGCTGCCGACCTGCGTGCCCCCACCCCCTCTGCAGCTGCCGAACTGGTAACAGCCAACCGCGAAGAGGTTGGCGAACGGATCAGTATGTTCACTTCCAGTGCTGCAGCGATGATGCAGGCAAGGCTGCAGCATATCCGCCTGCAGCTAGCCCAGTTCTCTCCCCAAGCAATCTCCGAGCGCTTTCAACGCACTGTTGAACCCCATATCCTGCATTTGGATGATTCCCGGGAGCAGCTCATCAGGAGTATGCAGGAGCGCCTGCTGGCTCTGAATCATCGCTTGAAGGTAGCTTCCAGTTCGCTGGAAGCACATTCCCCCAAGCTCATTCTGCAGCGGGGCTACGCTATCGTGCGGGATGAGCAGGATGGTAACATCATCAGGTCATCCGGGGAGACGGGAAAAGGCAGAAACATCGCTGTCACCCTTTCAGAAGGCTCTATCACTGCCGAAGTACAGGAGGTCTCATCATGAAGGATTTCGAAAAGAAGCTCGAACGGCTCGAAGCAATACATAGTGCCATAAGAGAGCAGAGTGTCTCGCTTGATGAATCCCTGGCACTCTTCGAGGAGGGTATGAACCTTGCCAGAGAGCTTGAGAAGGCTCTGAAGCAGATTACCCGGAAAGTGGAGATACTCACCTCCGGTATTGCCGATGAGGAAGAACCGGTGTTTACTGAGATGGAGAGTGGTCAACGGGGTGATTCCTAGGGGAGCTGCAGATAGTGCCCGATAAGTCCCGCACTGTTTTCCAAAGTTCCCAGCTTCACCTCAATGACGTACTTGACAGGACCGGGTGATACAACTGCCGTGCGGTCATTGGGATACAAATCATGAATGGCGAGGATTTCCCCCTTATCGCTGATGTAAAGCAATGTCAGCGGGAGCAGGGTATTATCCATCCAGAACACCAGTTCACGTGCTTCGGAGTAGATGAACAGCATCCCTCCGTCATCGGCAAGCTCCCTCCGTCCACTGAGCCCCTTCAGGTGCTCTTCCGCTGTATCGGCAATCTCCAGATTAAAATTTCTGCCTTCCAGTTCGACTGCCAGGATCTGATCGTCCAGCGCTTCAGGGGGATCCTGCTGCACCTCCCGCCCTGAAGGCTGCAGTCCAGTGCAACCAGTGAGAAATAGGGCGCAGAATAGGATACCGGCAACCGTGACTGCCGTTGTGCGTAGCATCACGATCACAGCAGACTGTCGGGGTTCAATGCGCTGAAGCTCTCATGCACGAAGATTCCATCCTTCCTGATCAGCTCCCCGTCGATCCTGATCTCACCTCCGCCATACTGCGGCGTCTGGATGGCGACAAGATCCCAGTGTATGGCACTCCGGTTGCCGTTATCACAGTCATCATAGGCATTTCCCGGAGTGAAGTGAATTGAACCCATGATCTTCTCATCAAAGAGGGTGTTGTCCATGGGAAAGGTGATTGCGGGGTTGCATCCCAGGGCGAACTCCCCGATATAGCGGGCGCCCTCATCCATATCAAGGATGGCATTGAGCCGCTCGGTGTTGTTTGCCGTTGCCCGGACGATCTTCCCGCGGGAGAACTCCAGGGAGACATCGTTGAAGGTCACCCCCTGATACGTGGATGGGGTATTGTAGGTGATAACTCCCTCCACACTCTCCTTCACCGGACAGGTGTATATCTCACCGTCGGGAATATTCATCCGACCGTCACAGGGGATCACAGGCATATTCCGGATGGAGAAGCGCAGGTCGGTGCCCTCCGCGGTGATATGGACCCGGTCGGCCTGTTCAAGGAAACCCACTGCTGGTTTCATCGCTGCAGACATTTTCGCGTAATCAACCTCCGTAGTAACACGGTAGTAGAACTTCTCGAACTCGATCGTTGAGATACCGGCAGCGTATGCCATGATCTCCGTGGGATAGCGCAGCACCACCCAGCGGGTGTTCGGAACACGCTCCCTGCCATGTACTGGCTCGTAATAGCCGCGCATGAAGAGCGCCTGACTGGAATCGGGAAGATCCGCGGTCTCCCGGCTGTTTGCCGGTCCCCTGATGCCGATGAAGGTATCCATCTGCTTCATTCGATAAAGGTCGCAATCTCTCCACACCCCAATGCTCTTCTCAGTAGCACCGGCGGTCATGGCCCGCTCAAGCCGCTGTGAATCAATATTCACCACCGGATACCCCCCGGCCCGGTACACAGCCGCTACCAGCTCCTCAACCACCTCCAGGGGGACATCAACCGCATTGATCAGGCAGCTCTCACCTTCCTTCAGGTCTATTGAATATGTGACCAGCAGATCGGCCAGTTTCCTGTCTCGGTAATCACGCATAACAGCTCCTCCAACTCCCTCTATCTAACCAGTAATACAGAAAAACATCAATTGCCAAAATTGCGGCAGAGAGCTGCTCACACTATCATGAACCGGTTAAAATCGCTATACTGCCACTATGAAGCCGATCCCCATAAACACCTACAGCTCCTCACCGGTTATCCTCGAGCTTATCTACAGGCTGAAGGTGAAGGATGTCATGAACGCCAGCCTCTTCACTGCCGAAACCAATACACCCCTGCGTACCATCCAGAAGCTGATGCGCCGGGAATCGATAACGGGAGTACCCATAGTCCAGAAGCGCCGGCTGCTCGGTCTTGTCAGCATGGATGATATCCTTCAGGCCCTTGATACCGGATACATTGAAGAGCCCGCCGGCAGCCATATGTCACGTAATCTGATCGTACTGGAAGATGATATGCCGGTCTCCTTCGCCATCTCCTATTTCGACAAATACCCCTATCACCGGTTTCCCGTACTCAACCGGGGAAAGGAGCTGGTGGGCATGGTGACGACCCGGGACATTTCCTCACGCCTCCTGCTGGAGTTGAACCGGGAGATTGATGCCATTGAACGGATTTCGGTTAACAGCCCCACCTCCGGTTCACATGAGCAGCTTTCTCGCACCTTCACTGTGCTCAGGCATGATTTCGAGAATGCCGGGTATGCCTCCACGGAGATCAAGAAGCACTTGAAGCTGCAGGATGTCAAGCCAGCTGTCATCAGGAAAGCCGCAGTAGCCTCCTATGAGCTAGAGATGAATATTGTGGTTCACTCGGAGGGTGGGTCAATGACGGCAGAATACCGTGGGGATAGACTCATCATTACCGCCGGTGATCATGGTCCGGGTATCCCCGACATCAGGAGGGCTCTTGAGGAGGGCTATTCCACAGCCAATTCCTGGATACGGTCACTTGGATTCGGGGCCGGCATGGGACTTCCCAATGTGCAACGGGTAGCTGATGAATTCGATATCAGCTCAGATCCGGAAAACGGCACATCCGTCAGGGCAGTGATAAATCTCGCATACAATACAGCAAATCAGGGGGAAACAGATGAAGGTTGAACTACTTGCTGCTTCGGCAGCACTGCGATCGGTGTGCATTCCTGACCCGGCAAGGGAAATAACCCAGGGATTCACCTCCGATCTGCTCAGTGACGTGATGGCCAATGCCGAGGAGGGCTCCGTGCTCATCACCATCCAGGGGCACAAGAACAGTGTGGCCGTGGCCTCACTGATCGGCCTCCCGGCCATAATTCTCTGCAGCGGCAGGAACGCACCCGAAGATATGATAGCAGCGGCCCGGGAGCAGCAGATTGCGCTGCTGGGAACCGACTGCAATCAGTTTGAGACTTCCTGTATCGTTGCCGACCTGCTCGGTCATTTCCAAGATGAGAGCTAAGGTCGACCTGCATAACCACTCCTGCCTCAGCCCCTGCGGATCACTGGATATGTCACCGGCCGTACTGGCAAAGCACGCTTCCGCTCAGGGAATAGAGATCCTGGCACTCACCGATCACAACACCGCTAGGAACCTTCCGGCGTTCAAGGAGTGCTGCGAGATTGAAGATATCATAGCGGTATACGGTTTGGAGGTGAATACCAGTGAAGAGGTGCATGTGGTATGCCTCTTCGGCAGTATTGAACAGGCAATCTCCTTCGGAGAATATGTTGAGTCGCATCTGCCGGAGGTACGCAACAGACCCGAGATTTTCGGGGATCAGGTGATAGTCGATATGTACGAGAATATCATCGGGTACGTCGAACCTCTGCTGTTCAGCAGCACCTCTATTCCCTTCTCATCACTTGTCAGCAAGGTCCTGGACCGGGACGGACTTGTCATTCCAGCCCACATTGACCGCTTCTCCAATGGAGCGGTATCACAACTTGGTTTTCTGCCGGAGCTGCCATACACTGCCGTTGAAGTGATGCATCTGCCCTGTAGTCACGAAACGTACGGGAATAGTGTCATAACCGGATCCGACGCGCACCATCCTGCGGATGTGGGCATACGGAGCTTCTTTATAGAGGATATTGACGAGGTTTCGTTTCCTCAGCTTCGGGAGGCCCTGCTGGCAGGCAGGGTTTCGTGTATGCAGGGCTAGTTACTCAGCGTCTCCTACCGAAAATTCTCAAGAGAAAGAGAAACATGTTGATGAAGTCCAGGTAGAGCTTGAGGGCTCCCATAATGGAGAGTTTGACATACTCCTCCTCGGAAATCCGCTCCCCGTAGGCGCTGTTCCAGGACTTGATCACCTGGGTGTCCCAGGCAGTGAGGCCCATGAACAGCAGCACCCCGGCATAGGATATGAGATAGTAGAGCGTGTCATTGCCGATGAAAATATTTATGATGCTCGCGGCGATGATTCCCCAGAGAGCCATGATGGCGTAGTGCCCTATGCCGGAGAGGTTGCGCTTCGTGGTAAGTCCGTAGATGCTCATCCCCCCGAAGGCCGCGGCAGCCGAGAAGAATGCCTGGCTGATCTGCAGCCCAGTGTAGGCAAGAAAGATAAACGATATGGTTATGCCGTTGAGCAGGGCATATATGGAGAATGAGAGGACCGCAGCCCGGGCACTCATCTTCTGAATCCGGGCAGAGAGATAGATGACCAGGACGAATTCCGCTATCACGAGCATGAAGAAAAGGCCGGGGGTTCCGAATACCGTCTGAATGAGTTTTTCGGAGGTTGAGACACCATAGGCGACAACTCCGGTGAGCAGCAGACCTGCCGTCATCCATGCATATACATTCTTGAGAATTCTGTTTTCCCTTACAGCCACATTCTGCAGGTTATACTGTGATACTGCCATTTCAACACACTCCATTGAGTAATTTCTTATGCTTCAAAGATGATTATAATTGGCGGCAAGGTCAAGAGTGCTTCCGTTTTTTTATGAACTGCACTATAATTCCGTCAATGGAACTCTTCTCGCAGACCCCTCAGCACACTACCCAGCCACTGGCTTACCGCATGTGCCCCCGAACACTCACAGAGTATATCGGGCAGGAGCATATCATTGGCGAGGGACGCCTGCTGCGAAGGGCCATCCAGGCTGACCAGCTCTCCTCTATCATCTTCTACGGCCCGCCCGGCACTGGCAAGACCACTCTTGCCAGGGTAATCGCCAATACCACCAGCAGCCGTTTCGTAACAATGAATGCTGTACTTTCAGGAGTGAAGGATCTGCGGGTAGAAATCCAGGAGGCCCGGGATCGGCTTGCCCTGCATGGGAAGCGTACCATCCTCTTCATAGACGAGGTTCACCGTTGGAACAAATCACAGCAGGATGCCCTGCTGCCCTGGGTTGAGAACGGCACGGTGATCCTGATCGGGGCTACCACTGAGAATCCCTACTTTGAGGTAAACGCTGCCCTGGTGAGCCGCAGCAGGATATTCCAGCTGAAGCAGCTGACCCGTGATGACCTGCTCCTGATAGCCAGGCAGGCAATCGCAGACCCTGAACGCGGGTACGGTACCTTCTCGCTTGAGTTTGAGCAAGGAGCTCTTGAGCATATCATCGACATAGCCAACGGGGATGCCCGCAGCCTGCTCAATGCCCTCCAACTTGCTGTCGAGACCACCGATGACAAGTTTCCTCCCCCACCGGGAACTGCCATAGCAATTTCACGGACTGCTGCAGAGGAGAGTATTCAGAAGAAGGTGGTGTTGTATGACAAGGAGGGTGATTACCATTTTGATGTCATCAGTGCCTTCATAAAATCGATCCGTGGTTCAGACCCGGATGCCGCCCTCTACTGGCTGGCAAGGATGGTTCGGGCTGGGGAGGATCCGAAGTACATATTCAGGCGCATGCTGATAGCTGCCAGCGAGGATGTCGGTCTGGCTGCCCCTGAGGCACTGGGGGTAGTCGAGGCAGCCGCTGCCGCCTTTGACCGGGTGGGGCTGCCGGAGGGCAGGTTTCATCTTGCCCAGGCGGCACTTTACCTTGCAACTGCCGAGAAGTCCAACAGCACGCTCGGTTTCTTTGATGCCCTCAAGAGTATTGAGCGGGAGGAAGACAGTGAAGTCCCTCTGCACCTCAAGGATGCCAGCCGGGACAGCAAGAGTTTCGGGCACGGAGCCGGGTATCTCTACCCACACGCTTTTCGCGATCACTGGGTGGCCCAGCAGTATCTTCCAACCGGAATTCAGGGTTCTGTCTTCTATCAGCCAACCGACTCAGGCTATGAGGCTACGATTCGTCAACGGGTACTGAGAAACAGGGAGGCGCAGATCGGAGCAGCCGCAGTCACCGCAGAGAGTGAAATCCTCACCTTTACGCCTGCCGACAGCGGTCGTGACGCCTGGCTTCAGCGCCTTGTCTCGGGTGCGGGCGAGAAGCTCTCAGCAACCCGTGATGCGATCTTTGCAGCTGCACAGTTCAGGCGTCATGATCGTATTCTCATTCTCAGAGCTGATGACGGAGTACTTCTCTGGGAGAGCTGCCGTAAGGCGCCTGAAGGCGGTGTCTTTGCCGTTGCTACCGATGCCGCCCATCTTGATACCCTGGTTTCCTACGGTGCCGGCATGCCTGAGATTGAACGTCCCGTCATACTGCATGCTGATCCACTCTCAGATTTTGTGCAGCATGAGTCCCTGAAGAGTATCCTCTTTGATAAGATCGTGGGGATAAATACGCTTACCAGGCTTGATGAATCGTTCTCTCTGCTCTCAGCTATGCAAGATGTTGTTGATGATGGCGGCATGCTGATTCTCTCAGAGATCATTCCCAGGGCCTCCACGCGCCTCTCTTCCCTGATTCCCGGATCACACAGCACGCTGAAGCAACTGCTTCTTGACGGAGAGGAGGTGATCTATACCGGTTCGGACAATCCCCTGATCAACTGGGATGACGAGCAGCTGATTGAAGCGCTAGAACAGCATGGATTCTCCATCCTCTCTGCTGCCCGTGAAACCGCTACCGAAAAGCGTCTTATCACTCCAGAGGACATTGGTCGCTGGATACAGAAGCTCTATCTGCCGGCAATTTCAGCTAGCAGGGGGGTGGAATCTGAACATTCAGCAATCTCTGCCGAAATTGCACGCATCCTGTGTCATAAGCCGGTACCCTAGCAGACAACATCGCTGCTTGTAACTGCTACGGTATCAACTTAGGGCAAGGTATTGACAAAAATCACGATTTGGTACAAAGTACATTTCGTTCATCGGCCATTGGCTGGAACACATGGTGGGCGTAGTTCAATGGTAGAGCACCAGATTGTGGTTCTGGGTGTTGCGGGTTCAAGTCCCGTCGCCCACCCATGTATACTGCAGACTTGCGGGAATTCAGTATACTGAAAGTATAAGTAGAAGCGTATGCGTCCGTAGCTCAGCTGGATAGAGCGCCGGACTTCG
>CAZSBC010000048.1:0-14809 GCA_964605195.1 uncultured Spirochaetales bacterium
AGCGGGGAGATTTTGTTCCCAGGATGATGTTGTCTATGACATCCATGGCCTGGATGAGCATGAAATGCTGGTGCACCATGCCGATGCCAAGTTCAACGGCAGTCCGCGGACTCCTGATATTTACCGGTTTTCCCATGAAGATAATCTGTCCGGAATCGGCTGCATAGAGCCCAGAGAGAATATTCATCAGGGTACTTTTCCCGGCTCCATTCTCACCAAGGAGCGTATGGACCTCCCCGGTTGCTACCGAGAAATCGATGGCATCGTTTGCGATGAGGCTGGGAAAGGTTTTCACAATCTGCTGCATTTCAAGTATCAGTTCCATGGCTCCCCGCAATATCCCCTCCGGTGCGGGTACACCGGAGGGGTGTTACAAATATGCTCCTACATATTCACATCGATTTCACCGGCTTTGATCTTATCGACCACCTCTTCGAGGTAGGCGCGATCAGCGGCTGCGAATTTATCGCTGTAGCGGCCGATATCAACTCCGCCGTTGTTGAGCGTTCCGATTATGGCTTCCCCGGCGAAGGTGCCGTTGGCAACCTGCTCTCCAGCCATCATAATGAGGCGCGGATTTGATATTATGACGCTGGTGATGATGACGTCGGGATTGAGATCGAGCTGGTCACCCGGTTCACCGATGACAAAGGCGCCCTTCTCGGCACAGCCTTCGATGATGCCTGCATTAACGGCACTGGCAAAGCCGAAGATGACATCCACGTTGGCAGTCGATATCTGGGAGAGGGCTATCTCCTTCCCTTTGGCCATGTCCGACCAGCTGCCTGCCATGGTGCTGATGAGCTTCACGCTGGGATCGGTATAGCGAAGACCGTTCTCCATGCCGGTCTGGGCATCTACGATAGGCGGGATTTCCATGCCGCCGACGTACCCCACTACTCCTGTTTCAGTATGGCGGGCTGCAATAACTCCTGCCAGGAATCCGGCCTGGATATTGTCATGGCCCATGGAGGTGACGTTATCGGCCACGAATCCGCCGTTGATCACTGCGAAGTCGGTCTCAGGATAATCGAGGTAGATTTCATTGACAGCATCGCTGAACTCGAAGCCGGGTCCGACGATGAGGTCATACCCGAGATCGGCGTATTCACGGAAGGCGGATACGTAGTCTGCCTGCTTCACGCTCTCCGAGAAGGCGATTTCGAAGCCGAACTCCTCCTTGATCTGCATCATCCCCTGGTAACAGTCAGCATTCCAGCCTCCGTCCGATACCGGTCCGTTGAAGATTATGGCTGCCTTGAGGCCGTCACTCTCCTCTTCCATAGCTCCGGCAAAGCAGAAGGCTGCCGCGGCTACCAGCATAATCAGAATTCCTGCTAGTCTCTTCATATTCTCCTCCTTGTGTTACTACTTGGCAATCAGGTAGTTCGGTTACCAGTCTACATCAGATCGGAAGAAAAATAAAGCACTATTTTCAGACGCCGTAAAGGCGGGCAGTAGCGAACGAAGTACGGCGGTAAAGTGACAGAAGCACGGGTATCAGGATGGGCGCATCCTGATGCGCTGGACCATAACAAGAAGCAGGTAGATAGCACCGCCTGTCAGCATGGAGACGGCGAATCCGTACTCGGGGTTGACGAGGAATCCGACAGTCACCCCGATTGCCAGGCTCGCATAGGCCCTCCATGATACCTTGAGCATCCCCTCTTCGGTGTAGCTGCGCTGCTTTGAAGAGAGCAGGTAATCGACTATCATGATCGACCCGACGGGGGTGAAGATAACCGAGAGTATGTAGAGATAGGCACTGAAGTAGCTGTAGAAGCCGATAACGCTCAGGATTCCACCGGCGATGATGCAGATAACGGTTGGCATCATCCGTTTACGGTCATCAAGGAAGGTCGAGAGGCCAAGGCCGGCTGCGTACATGTTGTTGTCGGCTGTGGTCCAGGAGATGAATACCAGCAGAATGATGCCGAAGGTACCGAATCCGAGTTTGCTGAGGATGATCGGGAGGTTCCAGGTTCCTGTCACCAATCCCATTGCCGAGCCGATCGCCTGTTGCAGGGTATTGATGAAGAGGAAGGCTATGAGCATGCTTATGATGACATCGCGTCTTCTGCGGGCATACCGGAGGATATCGGGAGCGGCTATTGCTCCCACTATCCAGGAGCCAACTGTCACCGATACGGCTTTGCCGAAGGAGCTGGTCCGGTAGGGGGGTATCTCGAAGAGGTACACGAGTTCAAACCCCTTACTGCGCAGTATCTGGAAGAGGCCGAAGATTGATATAAAGAGAATTATGGGGATTCCGAGGGCTGATACGCGTGACATGCCGTAGAGGCCGAAGAGGGCACTGAGGGAGAATATGGCGGTAAAGGCCAGGGCAATCAGGCGGGGGTTGAGATGCACGACGGGTCCGACGGTTTCTGCGGCAAGGCCTATGCCGACAGCTGACCAGCCGATGAAGGAGAGGGCTATGAAGAGCGAGACGACCTTGGCTCCGAGGGTTCCGAAGGTGAATCTGGTGAGGTAGGAGAAGGAGTAGCCGGTTTTATGGGCTAGCATGCCCTGAGTGATGGCGATGCCGGTCAGTATTCCGTTGCCGATAAGCAGGGCGAGCAGTGACTGGTTGAGGTTCAGCCCGTATGATACGGTGCTGCCGGTGAGGAAATTGGTCATGCAGAGGACAAATCCTGCCCAGACGATGGTCAGCCGCAGCCAGCCGTGCCGGTTGGCGTTGGGGACCTGCTCCAGGGGAAAGTCGTGAATTTGGCTGGGGTTCCTGTTACTCATCTTCACTCTCCAGGTATATGTTGGCCATACTGCTGCTGACTGTGGCAAGCAGGGAACTGAGGGCAGCTTGGACGGATGCGGCATTTCCGGTTCCGGTAGCATCTATCAGGGTCTGCAGATAGCGCTGTTCCTGTGTGATAATCCTTCCGAGCAGGCCGGGATCATGATTCCTGATCCTGATAAGGCAGATATAGTAGTAATCGATCGTCTCCTTGAGATGGTTGGTAAGGTAGGCACTCTCGAGCAGGTCAAAGAGGGCGAGGTTGTACTCCTCTATGCCGGATATTGCCGCAGTGTACTCCTCCACCTGGTACGTTGCCTGGATGAGCTTGAGGTTGCTCTGGAGCGCAGTCAGTGCCGCGCGGCTGTCGCTCTCGGTAAGCTGATTGTTTGCTATCTCCATGAGAGCTTTGCGTATCCGGATGAAGGTATCTATTTCAGCGAGGGTGATCGGTTGGATACCGAAGCCCACATTGGGCAGTATATAGACAAAGCCCTTCCCCTCCAGGAGCTTGATGGCTTCGTTTACCGAGCTGCGGCCGACGCCCAGCATCTTGGCGACCTCGAAGGAGGAAAACTTATCCCCCGGTTTCCAGCTCCTCTCGGCGATGTGGTTACGTATGATACCGAAGATAACTGCCGGCTTGTTGCTTTTCACGAACTTACTTGCCAAGGTGTTCCTGCCTTTCCCAGGTCTTCAGTTCCTGCCGAATGCACGCTTCGTTGTTCACCAGCGCGACGAGGTGCCCGTGTCTGATCATCCCTATCTGGTCGGCTATGGCATAGTGCCCTTCCAGGGTATCGGTGAGCAGCAGGACGGCGGTCCCGCGGCTTTTGAGCTCCATGATGCTGTAGAGATACTGGCGCTGGATTGATTCTGTATCAGTGTGCTGAGCGGGGTAGCTTGTGGCTATGAGGATTTCCGGGGAGTGGGTGCCTTTTCGGTAGAGACGGTGACTGCGCTTGAAACGGGAGAAGCTCTTGCGCTCGCCCATCCAGGGAAGCAGTGACCAGAGGTCGCTTATACGTACCTTGGCATAGCCGATGGCATTCTCCTGCAGGATCCTCTCATCGGTAACAAGGCCTCTCCCCTCTTCGCTGGTCAGCAGTACCAGCATGCCCTTCTCCAGTCTGTTGGAGAGCGAGAACGTGTCCACACGCTCCCCGTTGAGCAGCAGGGAACCGGACTGCAGACCCACGTTTCCCAGCAGTACCTTCAGCAGGTTGATGCGCTCGGTTGCTTCGGGTACCAGAAGTACCATGATACTTCCCGGCGCTACGGAGAAATTGAGGTTTTCCAGGGAACCTTTCTGGGCCTCGATAAAGATAGATCTGCACTCAAAGGCCTTCTGCTGCATACTGAACCCCCTGTAGGGCCCATTATACTACACCAGACCGATTCAGTGAAAGGGAAATATTATACAAGCCAGCAGCGGTGTATCAAGACGTATCCGTTCCCCGCAAGCCGTCCCCCAGACCATCTGGGGACAGCGCAGTTTCGGTAAGCGCTTCAGGAATGTGAATCCTGAGGTGATGAAAGGGTATGCGCAGTGTATGGAATATGGGAAGCATCCGGTACCGATACTCATCCCCCGCAGAGCGCCACAACCAGCTTCATTTCCGTATCGGCATCCACCGGTGTCTGCTCATGCTGCAGGAGGCGTATATCGGTATGGTTTGCATAGACCAGGACCCGGGCACTGAGGTGCCGGTCCGGATTGAACAGCTTTGCCTGCAGGCGGGGATACGGTTTGCAGGCATCGGCAAGCACCTCCTGCACAGTACTTCCCTCTCCACGCAAAATCTGCTCACCATTGCAGTAATGTCGTAACGGTTCCCCAACTGAAATTATGGTCATAGCTTGCTATCGATGCAGCCTAGTCAAACTGCAGCCCTCCGTTCTGGTCTATGATCTCCCCGGTAATGAATCCGGCCTTATCATCGGCGAGGAAGGCAACGACATGGGCGAACTCCTCCGGTTCGCAGAATCTCCTTACCGGGATCTTCTCTAGCAGCTTCCGGCGCTGCTCCTCGGTCAACTGCTCGGTGATCATGGGAGTCCGGACATAGGCCGGTGCTATACCGTTAACAGTTATCCCGAAGGGAGCCAGTTCCAGGGCCAGGCTGAAGGTAAGCGCTATCACAGCCCCCTTGGAGGTGGAATAGGCTGTGCCGGCCGTTATGCCGCCGCTCTTGGCCGCAAGGGAGGAGGTGTTGATTATCCTGCCCCATCCACGGGCCTTCATACCCGGAATAACGAGCCGGGACAGGAAAAAGACCCCATTGAGGTTAATATCGATCACCCTCTCCCATTCGGCCACGCTGGTGGCCTCTGCCTTGTTATTGCTCAGGATCCCGGCATTATTGACCAGGATATCGACCGGGCTGAACTCCTCCGGCAGGCTGTAAAAGGCTGCCTGTATATTTTCCGGGTCACCCAGGTCCATTGCCAGGGGACAGGTCATCCCACCGAGCTCCCCGTGCAGCCGCTTTAGCTGTTCAGCATGGATATCAACCATGACCACCTTGAGTCCCATGCCTAACAGGACCCTGGTTGTGGCAAGCCCCAGCACACCGGCAGCCCCGGTGACCATGGCAATCTTCCCGGAGATCGCTCCCCTGCTAATATAGTCGGGCATCTGCTCCTCCATCAATAAGTAGTACATCTCCATGGATCATGGAAGCGGCATCGGAGGCCAGGAAGAGGATGGCATTGGACACCTCCCCAGGAAGGGCAAACCGGCCCAGGGGGATCTGCCGTTTCAGCGGTTCAGACTTATCCGGGTCACTCCAGACCTGCTGTCCCATCGGGGTCAGCACCACCGTCGGGGCCACGGTATTCACCCTGATATTGTGCGGCCCCAGCTCAATCGCCATGACCTTGGCCAGCCCGTGTAATCCGAACTTGCTGGCACAATAGGCAGCATGCTCCTCAATCCCGCCGATCCCGGCATTGCTGGATACATTGACTATAACGCCTCCGCCCTGCTCTATCATGCTGGCGGCCACCACCCTGGTGATTACAGCCGGAGCACGCAGGTTGACATTCAGGGTGGTATTCCAGTGCTCAATATCGAGGTCAACCAGCGTTTCCGGGAAACTCAGGCCCGCATTGTTGACCAGGATATCTATGCGGGGAACCGCCGAAACAAAATACTCCGCCATCCGGGTGCACGCATCACTGTCAGAGAGGTCCGCCCGGTAGATCAGGCAGTCCGATCCAAGGGCTTCAATCTCATTTTTCAGTGATTCCAGCTCCTCTGTGTTGCGGGCTGTGGCACAGATTGATCCCCCGGCCCGGGCAAAGGAGATGGCCACATCGCGCCCGATCCCCTTGGAGGCCCCGGTTACCAGGATCCGTTTCCCGGAAAAATCAAAGCCGATATTCTTACTGGCCATGCTGCGTATCCCCCTTCGGTGCATATGAGGTCAGATCCAACTCCTGTACCTTGGACTCAGTCGGGATCCCGAACTCGTTCCACCCCCTGTACCGGTAATATTCAGACAGCATCTCATCCAAAGGCGGCAGGTGATTGGTTCCCCCGCCCCGCTTCAGCTTCAGCATTCGCAGCGGCAGGGTATCATCCTTGCGGCTGATCCCGAGGCGGTTGTTATAGAGCCGCTTGATGGTGAATATCCGCTCTCCCAGCCTGAAAAACTCCTCCCGGTCCATATCCCAGCCGGTTGCCGCATTGATTGCCGCAATCAGGGGATCAACGGTAAGCCCGCCGAAAAGCGGGAATTTGCAGACCACTGCCGAGTCGATAACCCCCATCAGGTTCTGCATCCTGAAGACATTCTCAGCCTTCCCGACCGGAGTAAAACGGTCAGTCAAGGCCGGGCTGCCCAGATCCTCCAGGACAGCGCCCTCCTCAAAGTCATGCCCAAACCCAGACAGATGACAGGCCCCCCTGGCAGAGGTTGCCATACCGATGGCGGCTGTCATCTTGGCCCGCCCGTCATGGGCCGGGGGCTCCAGCCCCTTTACCTCCGCGGCAAACTCCTTGGCAAGCGGCGGAAGCTGATCGGAAGCCCGTCTCACGCCCTCTCCCAGCAGGGCTCCCACCCCAACCCTGTTCCCGATCTGCTCGATCAGGGCAGTAATAACTTTTGGATTGCCCCACTCCAGGGCCAGCTCCCCGCATTCTGCCGCTGTCAGCAGTCCCTGCTCCCAGGCCTCCATGCCGAATCCAATCACCCCGGCCGTCGAGATGGTATCAAGGCCATAGCGGTTGCACAGTTCATTGCTCTTGATGATAGTCAGCAGGTCGTCATTCATCAGGTTTGTGCCCATCAAGCCCAGGGTTTCATATTCGGGTCCGGCAATCTCCTGGCCGTCATATGGCCCGCCATGGGCCTTCACCACCCGTCCGCAGGAGATCATGCACGACCCACAGCTGTAGGTCTTACTCAGGTACTTCCTGGTCATGGTCATGCCGGTGGTCTTTACGGCTCCCTCCTTCCAGCTTCCCTGCCCCCAGTTCCTGATCGGCAGGTTGCCCAGCTCTTCGGAGGCTTCCACGCCCCCGCCGGTCCCGGCATCCTTCATGCCCTGCATGTCGCGCTGGATGACCGTTTTCATTATCTGGTTGATGGCAAGAAGTGCTTTCCGGTCAGCGACCGGAACCTTCCCGGTGCCGTTTACCACCACCGCCTTCAGCTTCTTGGAACCCATGACCGCCCCGACGCCGCAGCGGCCCAAAGCCCTTCCATGCCGTCCGTCGGTGATGATGGCAGCTATCCGGACCAGGTTCTCGCCGGCCGGTCCTATGACCGCAGCTCTGGCACCGGATCCTTCCCGCTCCTTGAGTATATCGGTGGTTTCAAAGGTATCCCAACCCCAGAGCTCTTTCCCGTCCTTAATTTCTGCCCCCTCATCGGTTATGCTTATATACACCGGAGAATCGGCCTGCCCCACTATCACGAGGGCATCATACCCGCAGCGCTTAAAACGCCCGGCCCAGAAGCCCCCGGCACTCGACTCGGCAAAGATGCCGGTCAACGGCGACTTGGTGACCAATTCGATACGGTCGGAATTGAAGAGATTGGTCCCGGTCAATGGACCGGTGGCAAAGATCAGGGGGTTATCGGGTCCCAGCGGATCTGTATCGGCATCGGTGCAGTCAAACAGCAGTTTGGCACCCAACCCGCAGCCGCCCAGGTATTGCCGCATGACGGCTTCATCCAGGGGCTCTTCGGTAATGTTTCGTTCCGTCAAATCCACTTTCAGCATGTTCCCCATATATCCATTCATCGTTTCACTCCTAGTAACTGAACTCTTACCCGGCAAAGCGCGGTTCGAGGCGGCCCTTCACATCGGTCCTGATCCTGAACAGGTCGCCTGAGGCCGGTTTTGCCTGCCGCTCGGCTGCACTCATCCCGTACCAGGCCGTGGTGACATAGAGGTCGGTGAGGGATTCCCCGCCGAAAGCCATGCAGGTCCCCACATTCACCGGCAGGTGATGGCACCGGTCAATCTTCCCGTCGGGTCGGTAGCGCACAATCCGGGAGCCGCCCCAGCGCCCGTTCCAGATACAGCCTTCACTGTCGGTTATGATGCCGTCGGGATACCCCTCAGCCGGGTCGACATCGGCGAAGGTTCTCCGGTTGGAGAGGGTTCCCCGGGCAGCATCATAGTCGTAGGCCAGGATCTTGCTGTTCCACTGTTCCGAGAGGTAGAGCGTCTTTCCGTCAGGACTGAATCCGATTCCGTTAGCAACGCAGATATGCTCATCAAGCTTAGTCAGCTGCAGGGCTGTGTCCAGGCGGTAGAGACAGCCATCAGGGGCTGTCAGCTCTTTATAGTTCATCGTGCCGGCTATCAGGCAGCCGGCCGGGTCAATAGCCCCGTCATTGAAGACAAGCGCATCTTCATCTGCAACCGGATCAACGATAGGGGTGCAGTAATTGGCCTGCTGATCCCAGAAGGCCAGTCCCTTCTTCGTGACGATCACCCAGCCCCCGCCCCTGCGTCGCAGCAGGGAGGTTACCGGCATGCTAAGCGTACAGCGCTGCACCTCATGGGTCCGGGGAGAGTAACTGCAGACGGAGGAGCTCTCGGTATCAGTCCAATAGAGCCGTCCCTCTTCGGGAACCCAGAGGGGAGCCTCCCCAATCTCATTCTGGATGGTCAGGAGATGCTCCACTCTGTCAGGTTCATACGCTTTCATCTGCATCACCTACATCGAATCGGTGAGGATGGTAATCAGGTCCTCCCTGGTGATATCCATGGGGTCAATCTCTATGGAGCCGCCCATATAGTTGATGACCCCGTCGGCAATTTCCGGGATATCCTCAACCTTCACGCCCAGGGAGGCCAGGCCGTTATCCAGCCCGATGTCATGGATCAGGGCTTCCACCTCTTCCACACTGTCATCAAGCAGGAACTGCCCGAAGTTGACATACTCGTCCCTGAGGAACATCCCGATATTCTTGAACTTATCGGGATTGGCATGCATGGAAAACCGCATTGTCTGCGGCGTCATGGCAGCCAGGGTCTCGCCGTGGACAGTCCCCGCCACGCCACCGACTGAATGGGCCAGCCCGTGGCATACAGTTACCACCCCGACGGCTATGGAGAAGCCGGACATGGTATTGGCAAAGGCCATGCCGTTCCTCGCCTCCCGGTCTTCGCCGTTCTTGACTGCCCGCCGAAGGTATTTCCCTACCAGCCGGATCGCCTTCTCGCACATCAGGTCGGTTACCGGGGTCGCAGATGTGCTGGTGTAGGCTTCGATGGCATGGGCCAGGACATCAAACCCGGTAGAGGCCGTCATCCTGGGCGGAAGGGTCACCATCAGCTCGGGATCAACGATGGCAACCTTGGCAAAGGTGTAGTCACTGCCGATACCCGGTTTCATGCGGGCCTGCTCATTGGTGATAACAGACCACTGTGTACCCTCGCTGCCGGTCCCCGCTGTAGTGGAGATGGCTATGATGGGATAGGTCTTGTCCGTTATCTCCTGCGCATCATCCCCGGTACAGAAATCCCAGATGGGACGATCATGCCCGAGCACTATGGCGATACCCTTGGAGGCATCTATGGCGCTGCCGCCTCCCAGCCCGATGACCATATCTACCCCCTGCTTCTTTGCCAGGGCTGCCCCGGCATCAATCTGGGTATTGAGCGGATTGGGATTCACATCGGCATAGTGGATGGAATCGACTCCTCCCCGCTTCAGGATTCCCTGCAGGCGGTCTACCAGCCCGATCTCCTTGAACAGATTCCCGGTGGTGACTATCATTGCCTTCTTCCCGTATACGGCACTCTCTTCTCCGGCCTTTTCTATGGCTCCCTCTCCAAATACCAGTTTCACCGGTACGTAATAGGTAAAATCCTTAATCATGTTGCACTCCTCGTGTTTTGTTGCCTCTAAGCTGGATCCATGATCCAGTAGCGAAAATTTTCTGTTTACCCGTTGCTGAACTCCCTTACGGCATCCAGCATCGCCACCACATTTGCTACAGGAGTCCCTGCCTGTATATTGTGGATGGCATTGAAGACAAATCCGCCCCCGGGGCTGAACTGTTCGCAGCTTCGCAGTACCTCCTCCCGGACCTGGCCGGGGGTGCCGAAAGGCAAAGTCTGCTGCGTATTCACGCCCCCGCCCCAGAAGGTGATCCTGCTGCCGTAGCGTTGTTTCAGCAGCCCGGGATCCATCCCGTCGGCGGTCCACTGCACCGGATTTATGATATCGAACCCGGATGCTATAAAAGCCTCCATAAATCCCTCCACGGCCCCGCAGCAGTGCTTGAAGCTTTTCCAGGCAGTGTTATCGTGGATCCAGTCATTCAGCCTGCGGTAGTAGGGCTTATAGAGTTCATGAAAGGTTTCCAGGGAACAGAAGGTGGAATTCTGGGTCCCGAAATCTGTTCCGCAGACCCAGATCACATCCAGGCTGTTACCCAGGGCTGCATAGATCCGCTCCAGGTTCCCGATGGCAATGTCGGTCTGCCGCTGAAACAGCTCATGCAGGAAATCGGGACGCAGGAGCGTTGAGATATACCATTCCTGGATATCACGGATTCCCCGCGGATGTTTCAGCCAGGGGGCCGGCACGCAGGCAATATCACCGAGTCCGGCTCCGGGAGCAGCTGCCAGGGCAGCCCGTCCGGTTGCCGAGCACTCCTCAACCCGTTCCTGCAGCCAGGCTACTTCGGCATCGCTGATAAGCTTGAACTCTTCCAGGTTATCTGAAACGCTCAGGGTATCCTCATTGATCGGCTCCTGGCGGATAATGGCATCAAAATAGTAGCCCCCTCTGGGCATCTTCCCACTGGGAGCAGCGGTGGTATCACCCTGGGGATAGGCATAGATATTGCCTTCGCTGTCCCGGGTGGTATTGAAACCGGCCGGGATGAGCACCTCAAGACCGTCCTCCATGCGATACTCTTTCCACGTATCCCGCGGCACGCCGAAAAAGCTGTACAGGGAGGGGATGGCATCCACATCTACCCCGATAGCCGATTTCAGATCCTCATCCATCTGTCCCATCATGGTATAGGGTTCTTCGACCTTTACCGGTCTTTTTTCCAGCCCGTAGTAAGTGCGCAGGGCGGCAATGACACTGACATGGATTGTGGTCTGGGCACACCCGCCGAAGTCTAGCGCAATGCGGTCCGGTTCACGATGGTTCAGGGTTGTTGCAATTCTCTCTCTACCGGTCATACCGACAGCTCCTTTTCTCCAGCATCCAGTCAGAGCATGGCCCTGACCATCTCTACCCAGCGGGCCAGACGACCCCTGTCACCGTTGACGGTATAGATGTCGCGAAAGCAGAACTCTATGCAGCAGTCCCGTCCGCCCCGGAGGGTCTCCTGCACATCCTGCTCCAGCAGTTCCCAGTCTGGGTATCTGCCGCTTATATAGGCCGGGACGGGCTTGCGGGAGAAGACATACCTGTTGCCCAGCAGCTCACCGACTCTATTCATATCATTCCATCCCGATACCGAGACGGCCCGCAGGTTGGGTATGGCCCTGCCTATGTACTCGAGACGGTCATCTATGCCCTCGCAGCAGCCGTAATAGGTAAGCCCGAAGAGCCTTGATACCTCCGCCATATAGGGCAGGAACAGCTCGTCGAGCATCTGCGGTGAGATACCGGCCGATTCCTGGGACTCCATCCAGCCCCAGCAGTCGCTTAGCTTGACACTCTTGCCGTTGAAACCCTTCCGGGGAAGGTCGGAGGTAAATCCGTAGCTTCCCGGGCAGGGATTCCATGTACCGGTATTGAGATAGAGCAGCTGCTCCTCTTCCATCCACTTCAGATGGGCGATCCGGTCCTCCATGAGAAACTGCATCAGGGTATGCAGGAACTCCGGCCGGTCGCAGGTCCAGAGAAACAGGTTCTCATTCCCGATCAGCTTGAACAGGTCCTGTGTCAGTCCGCCGTAGAGGTTCCCCACCCAGGGATGGTAACCGGGGTCGGGATTGAAATAGTCCAGGCCGCCCATCACCACCGGGAGGATTCCCCCGAATATGTTACCCAGCAGCTCCTTGCGGTGGCAGCTCAGTTTCCGGTCAACCGTCCGGCGCCTGTGGCGCAGCTTCAGGAAGTCATCCGGGGACTGGATGGGAAAGTCAAAGGAGTATCCCAGGTCGCTGCCCTCGCTGGTACGGGCATGGCGGGCTGCAAGCGATACCCCGTAATCGGAGATCTCCACGCTCCAGGGAATCCTGAAACAGGGCTCGATTACGATGTCGTCCGGGATCTCGCGGGCATGCTGCAGGGTTTCACGCATCAGCTTCTCTACGTTACGCAGGTAGGGATCCTCACATTGTAGCTCCTGCTCGCTGATATAGTCCTCCAGCATACAGGTCTCTACCAGGATGGGCGGTCGGTCAGCCTTCAGGTCCTTGACGTTTTTCCAGAGCTTTCTGCGCTCTTCCATGACAGGGAGTTTGGCATAATCAAGCCACTGCTTAGCCAGCTCCTGCAGAACGGTGTATTCGACTCTTTTGGCAGACATGCATTACCTCCTTCTCATGAATGTTCCTGTAGCCTGACTAGGCTTCCACCCCTTTGCGTACCAGGGTGGTATTCAGGGCAACGGCCAGTACCAGGACACTGCCCTTCACCACCAGCTGCCAGTAGGGCGGTACGACTGTCAGCATGCCGGTCGTCACGCACATGATGATCAGGGCCCCGACAACGGTCTTGGCAACTGACCCCTCCCCGCCGGTGAAGGCGGTCCCGCCCAAAAGCACGGCTATGATATTATCGAGTTCCATGCCGTCTCCCGATAACGGGTTACCCAGCGACATGTAGCTGGCCCGGGCAATTCCTGCCAGGGCGGCCATGAAGCCCACGATCACATACAGCAGCCAGGCAACCTGGGTGGCATTGATACCGGATAGTTCGGCAGCTGTCCGGTTCCCGCCGACTGCGGCGGCATACTTCCCCAGGATGGTCTTGCGCTGGATGATAACCAGGCATATTATGACTAAAACGGCGATATAGAAGGCGGTCGGCAATCCCAGGAATACCTTCTGGCGGGCATAGTTGTTGATCCAGACCGGCATGATCTTATCGGCGGTTCCCTTGATGGCCGACTCCCCGTTGGGTACTATCAGGAGGGCTATGCCCTTGAAGAGGTTCAGGGTGACCAGGGTGGCAATTACCGGGGTAATCCGGAGTTTCTGAACCAGGAAGCCGTTGAAATACCCGCAGAACATCCCCATCAGTAAAGTCAGGGCAAAGGCGAAGAACATGGAGAAGCCGTTGAGGATCAGGAAGGAATAGACTACGGCACTCAGGCTCATGGCGCTTCCCACCGACAGGTCTATATTCCCTGAAATCATCAGCAGGGTGAAAGCCCCGCTCAAGGTCAGGATCGGTACGGCGCTGCGCAGCAGGTTGGTGATACTTGCCGGGCTGAGGAAATGTCCCCGGCCGAAGAAGGCCACTCTGTCCAGTTTCATCACACTGAATATGATGATTATCAGCAGCAGGACTACATAGATATAGTAGCGCTTGATGATGTGATTCCAGTCACGGTTACCATTGATTCCCGATGTTCCGCCCCTCATGTGTATTCCTTTTTCCTTACGGTCTTGTTTCACTCTCATATCAGGCTCTCCTCCGATCCAGGGCATAGCGCTGGGCCAGGATTGCCAGGAAGGTGACAACCCCTTTGAGGACATACTGCCAGTCCGGGGGCAGCACCATGCCGGTTGCAGCCGATGTGACGACTGAAAGCACCAGGGCTCCGACAACGGTTCCCAGGACCGACCCGAAGCCGCCGTTGATGCTGGTACCGCCCAGCAGGGTGATGACCAGGGCGTCAAACTCCAGCCCGGTTCCCCGGTTGGAGATACCGGCTCTGAACTCCGAGGCCATGAGGATGCCGGTTATCCCGGCCAGCAGGGAGCTGGTGAGAAAGAGGTAGGTCAGGTGACGCCTGACCCGTATTCCCGACAGCCGGGCCGCTTCCCGGTTGGCTCCGATCAGGTAGGTGAGCCGGCCGAAGATGGTGGTCTTCTCCAGGATGACGGCAATGATCACCAGGGCTACTGCTATCAGGACCGATATCTTAATGGGGGTACCAGGGATGGAGGCATTCCCGATGACTCCGAAGATATCGGGCAGGCTGGTATTCCTCTGTGCTCCCAGGGTGACCACCTGGGCCACCCCGCGGGCCAGCATCATGGTCCCGAGGGTCACGATAATGGAGGGAACCCGCAGCCTGATGATAAAGAAGGCATTGACGCCGCCCACGGCCAGGGCTGCCAGCAGGGCCAGCAGGATGGAAACTCCATAGGGCAGCCCGAGTCCCACTGCCAGGGGATTGCGCAGCGGTTCGGCACTCTGGGAGAAGTAGACGGCCAGTACGCCGGACATGGCGATGACTCCGCCGACTGACATGTCGAAGTTCCCGGTAACCAGCAGGAAGGTGACCCCGATGCCCAGGATGATGATGTACCAGTAGTTCATGAAGAGGTTCAGGATATTCATGGGCAGGTAAAAATTGGGTACTATCAGGCAGGCTATGCCGAAGAGGACCACCAGCACGCTGACCATGAAGAGGCTGATGAAGGCTTCATTGCTCATAGAAG